>JBCCLS010000040.1:0-11305 GCA_039026835.1 Bacteroidota bacterium
AAAACGAAAGTAAAAAAACTAGAAATATTCTTTTTTACACAAATCTTCTATATTTTTTGAATTTTTACAACTAAAGTAAGGAGTGCACTTAGCAATAAAATGAAACAAACCATCGCAATACAAGGAGTCTTAGGATCTAACCATCACAAAGTGGCGCAACTATACTTTGGCAACGAAGTACAGTTGGACGAATGCTTATCGTTTGATGCGTTGGTAAATAGTCTGCTCACGGGAAAAAGTGACTATGCCATCATGGCGATAGAAAATACCATTGCAGGTTCTATCATTCCAAATTATGCACTCATTGATGCCAATAACATTCACATTAACGGCGAATACTACTTGAACATTCATCATCATTTAATGGCGTTGCCAAATCAAACTATTGAAGACATTCAGGAAGTATGTTCACATCCGATGGCATTATTACAGTGCAAAGAATTCTTTAAACAATATCCGCACATAAAACTGGTAGAAGATGTAGATACTGCCGAAGTAGCAAGAAGAATTCAAGAACAACAACTACGCGGAATTGCAGCAATCGCTACCAAAACAGCTGCCGAATTGTTTGAGTTACACGTATTGTCAGCGGAAATTCAAACAATCAAAACCAACGCCACACGTTTTGTCATTTTACAAAAACAAAAACCTACCAATGGAATTGATCAAATTGACAAAGCATCCTTACGATTCGAATTAGATCACAAAAGAGGAAGTTTAGCTACTGTACTCAATGTTATGAGCGACTGCAAACTCAATCTTACCAAAATACAATCCTTACCCATTATTGAAACACCTTGGAAATATGCCTTCTTCGTCGATGTCACCTTTGAAGCATACGAAGATTACACCAAAGCAGTTTCGGTATTGGAAATAATGTCAACAACGCTCAAAGTCTTAGGAACCTACAAAAACCAACGAAACTCATGATTCCTGCAAAACGCATACATACCGTAGAAGAATACTACTTTTCGCGCAAATTACGAGAAGTACGTGGCTTGGCAGCGGCCGGAAAAGCCATTATCAATCTCGGTATCGGAAGTCCCGATTTACAACCACCAACAGTTGTGGTAGATGCTTTAGAAGCCAGTCTACACGATGAAATGGCACACAAATACCAAAGTTACCAAGGAATTCCTGCCTTGCGAGAAGCCATTGCAGATTTCTATCAAAAAAACTATCAAGTTTCACTTGATGCTGATACTGAAGTATTACCGCTCATGGGAAGTAAAGAAGGCATCATGCACATATCGATGGCGTATTTGGATGAAGGCGATGAAGTACTCATTGCCAATCCAAGTTATCCAACGTATACTTCGGTGACCAAATTGTTAGGCGCAGTTCCAAAATATTATGATTTGGATGCTGAACACAATTGGTTGCCAAATTTGGAAGAGCTCGCTAAGCAAGATTTATCCAAAGTAAAACTCATGTGGGTGAATTATCCGCACATGCCCACAGGCGCCAAAGCACCAAAGGCATTTTTTGAAGAACTCATTGCTTTTGCCAAAAAACATCAAATATTGCTCATCAATGACAATCCATATAGTTTTATTCTCAACGAGGAACCAGTAAGCATTCTTTCTGTTGAAGGCGCTAAAGAAGTGGCGTTGGAATTAAATTCATTGAGCAAATCGTTCAATATGGCAGGTTGGCGTACGGGAATGGTCATGGGAAAAGCAACACACATTCAGCATGTACTCAAAGTAAAAAGTAACATGGATTCTGGGATGTTTTACGGAATTCAAAAAGGAGCTGTCAAAGCCTTGGCAAGTTCCAAAGATTGGTTTTCAGAACTCAACAAAATATATGCAAAGCGTCGTAAACTTGTATGGGAACTGGCGACAAAATTGCGGTGTGAATTTGACAATGAAACAGCAGGCATGTTTGTCTGGGCAAAATTACCCAAAAACACTAGTTTGACTTCCGAAGAATTTATAGACAAATTACTCTATGAAAAAGATGTGTTCATTACACCTGGAAGCATTTTTGGCACACAAGGCGAAGGCTATGTGCGTTTTTCACTCTGTGTCCCTGAAGAAAAAATAAAAGAAGTCATCAACAGAATTGAAGCATAAATCATGAACGTATATATCATTGGAATTGGACTAATTGGCGGAAGTATGTCACTAGACATTCAAGTAGCATATCCTGAGGCAACAATCTACGGAATTGATGTAAATGATGCACATTTGGAAGAAGCACTGCAAAGACAGCTAATTCATAAAAAAGCCACGCTAGAAAACATTCAAAATGCAGATATTGTCATTGTGACGATTCCTGTGCATGCGTCCATTGGTATCATTACCGAAGTATTGGAAAAAATACATGACAATGCACTCGTAATTGATGCAGGTTCCACCAAGGAAAAAATCTGTCAAAGTATTGCATCGCATCCAAAACGACGCAACTTTTTGGCAGCACATCCGATTGCAGGAACGGAATTTTCTGGACCTGCCGCAGCTGTAAAACGTTTATTTGATGGAAAAACCAACATCATTTGCGAAGTAGAAAAAACGGCGTTCAGTTTGCAAGAAAAGGCTTTGCAACTCTTTAAAGATTTGGGCATGCGCATTCGGTATATGGATCCAAAATCGCACGACAAACACATTGCATATGTATCGCATTTGTCGCACATTAGTTCGTTTATGCTAGGAAAAACGGTCATTGAAAAAGAAAAAAACGAACGCGATATTTTCGATTTGGCAGGCAGTGGATTTGCTTCTACCGTAAGATTGGCAAAAAGTTCACCAGCGATGTGGACGCCAATTTTTGAGCAAAACAAAGCCAATGTTATTGAAACGTTGGACGAATATATAAGCAACTTGCAAGAATTCAAAAGTTTGATGTTGCAAGATAATTTTGAAGGAATTTATAAAGAAATGGAAAACACGAATCACATTAAAAAAATACTAAAAGGATTAGAAGGATAACTATTTGGGCGTTCCCTCCAATCAAGTTGGAGGTCGGGCTTTCGGCAGTCGCTCTCTTCGAGGAGCTCCAACAATGCCTTAAATGGAACATTCACGATTTCCGCTTTAATAAAAATAAAATGCATGAGTAATCCCTAACGCCGTTCTCAGTTTTCGGTTTTCAGTTTTCAGTCGAAACGAATCAACCAACAGTAAAATGATAGTATTGAGCTACTAGTATTGAGTAATGAGAGCTAAAAGAGTATCATCCCACGAAAGTGGAAAATTATTAAAGTTATGAGTTATGAGTTATGAGTGAAGAGTATACAAATCAACAAACAAACGAATCAACAAATAACAAAAAGTTAAGAGTTATGAGTGATGAGTGATGAGTAGACAAATCATCAAACCAACAAATCAACGAAAAGACAAAAAATAAAAACAATTCGTGTATTCGTGACAAAAAGAATAAGTTGAAAGTAAAAGATAGTAGTGAAAAACTATTGCAGTTAAGAGTGATGAATTATGAGTTAAGAGTTATGAGTGATGAGTGAAGAGTAGACAAATCAACAAACAAACGAATTAACGAATCAACAGATAAACAAACCAACAAAAAGACAATAAAGAACAAACATAAAAAACCAAATCAACAAATAAGAGAAAAAGATAATCATGGAAAATAAAAAAGAACTCAGAAACTGGTTAGATGCCTTCGGATTAGAACATCCAATTGTGATTGCAGGACCATGTAGTGCCGAAACAGAAGATCAGGTACTCAATATTGCACACCAACTCAAAGACACAGATGCAACGGTGTTACGTGCAGGAATTTGGAAACCGCGTACGCGTCCAGGAAATTTTGAAGGTGTAGGCGCTTTGGGACTCAAATGGTTGCAAAAAGCCAAAGAGGAAACAGGAATGCTCACAGCAACCGAAGTTGCTAATGCTACACACGTGCGTTTGGCATTGGAACACGATATCGATGTATTGTGGATTGGAGCGCGTTCTACCGTGAGTCCATTCATTGTTCAGGAAATCGCAGATGCATTGAACGGGACAGACAAAATCGTTTTGGTAAAAAATCCTGTAAACCCAGATTTAGCGTTGTGGTTAGGCGCAATTGAACGTTTGCATTCTGCCAATATTGAAAAATTAGGAGTAATTCACAGAGGATTTTCAACTTACGAGAAAACACGTTATAGAAACAATCCGGAATGGCAAATTCCAATTGAATTGCAAAACCGTTTCCCAGATTTACCGTTAATCCTAGATCCATCCCACATTGCAGGACGCAGAGATATTATTTTCGATTTATGTCAGACAGCGTTAGATTTAAACTACGACGGATTGATGGTAGAAACACATTTTGATCCAGACAATGCGTGGAGTGATGCCAAACAGCAAATCAAGCCGACACGCTTGGTAGAAATCATGGAAGATTTAAAAATCAGAAAAGCAACCGACACAGAAGCTGAGTATAGAAATGCACTCAACACACTTCGTACACAAATTGACGTCATTGATCATCAATTGATAGAAACCTTAGGAAAGCGTATGAAAGTAGCAGATAAAATTGGCGAATTGAAAAAATCGAAAAATGTTGCAATTCTTCAAACAAGACGTTGGAATGAAATTTTAGGGAAAATGATTTTGGAAGGCGAGCAAAACCAATTGAGTGAAGAATTTGTACTGCGCATCTTTAAGGCAATTCACCAAGAATCGATCAATCACCAAGAAAAAATCATGAGTGAATCATAAGACAATCAAAATAGTATATAAAGAGACTGTTTGTACCTTTCAGACAGTCTCTTTTTTAATAATTGGTATGCTATATTATTCCGAATCTGGATCAACTTCTAGCATTCCTGTAAACTGAATGGAAAATAGTTTCCCATCGTCCGTAACACCTGCGCCAGTAATGGAATAAGTGTCTCCTGATCGATTTATCAAAACAGTCACCGATTGTGTTACATCATTGTATCCGTCTTGCAAGCTGTAATCGTAAGAGAAGCTCCCTAATGAAGGCGCAAAATCATACGTAATAAATAATTCACAAAAGGAAATATCAAAAAGCGTATTTGTAGAATTAGTCGAAATTGTATACTCTCCATCACTTAGAAATGTATTTGTGGCGTTTATAAAAGCAAATGTAAAAATGGTTCCGTTTCCTCTAAAATCTTCATTTATTCCTATATCTGTATTTGTTCCTAAAAATGTAATATCGAAAAAATAATCTTGTGTTGACGGACGCAATTCTGTGTATGAAACTGCTTTTTCGATGGGAAATTCCATTCCATCAAAAATCATTTTATTGGTAGTAGTATTGTTTGAATTTGCGCTGTCATCATCGCTATTGCAAGAAAGTGTCAACACTAAAATAGTTAGCAAATATGCTGTTATTTGTAAACCTTTGTTCATGAAATTGTGTTTTAAAATAGTTTCAATTCAAAAGTACACAACGACGAAATGGCTTGTAAATACTTGCATTGCGGATTTATAAAAACGCAATAAAAAAGTTGTTTGTAAACGCTGCAAACCAACACTAGTACGTACATTGCAGAAAAATAATATCAAAAAAATATGAAATGCTATTTCGAGTTTTGTTCAACAGAAGCGTTCTGTAGAAAAGTGCTGGGCTTTGCCAAACATGCTCGTTTTTTTAGACAAAAGATAAAAAATCAATTGTATGTGAAATATCCACTTTAAATTCTTTATTTTTACGCGAATTAATAAATAGATCATTACAAAATAAACCGAAATCACATACATCTTCCCTCAAGATTGACCCAAAATACAATCAACTAAAACTGAAAATAAACACATGAAACACATCGTTACCACGTTCATGCTACTATTTGTAGTATGCACTATGAATGCCCAAGGAAAACTAGGTCCAATTACCATTACCTACGGAAAAGAAATCAAAGATGACAAAGAGAAAATTGTTCAAATTGCAGGCGAGCTGAATGGAAAAATATACACCTTAGCGCAAAAAGGGAAAAAGAAATACTTTTTAAAAATGTTTAGTTCTGACTCAATGGAAGAACTAGGAAAGCAACAAATAGAATTCGCAGAATACAAAGGCAAAGACCTTTTGTTTGAAGAATTGGTAGTCATTGGCAATAACTTATATGCTTTCGGAAGTTTGTATGACAAGAAAGCAAAAGAAAGCAACCTGGTCGGATTTCCAATTTCAGCCGATGGAAAGCTTTCAAAAAAAGGAAAAATACTCTTCAGTACCAAAGTAACCAAAAGAAGAGAACGCGGTGCTTTTTACTTTAAAGAATCTCCTACGGGCGATCGTTTGTTAATTATGCATGCAGCGCTTTTTAACAAAAAAGAAGAAATACAATACGAAGTAAAATTATTCAACGAAAATCTTGATATGGAAATGACGAACTTGGAAAAAGTTCCGTTCAAAGACCGAAGAGATTTAGAATTTGACATTGTTGATTTTGATGTTAATGTATATGACGACATTTTCATCGTAATCAATGAGAGCTACAGAAATCGCAAGCAGAAAAAGAATATTGAGAAATTTGAAATTCACGCGTTCAAAAAAGACAATAGTTACAAAAAAGAAATTATCAATATCGATTTTACAAACAGAGAAGTAATAAACTGTGAAATTCTTTCCACAAACAAAGACATACTTCACTTGGTTGGTTTCTATTCTGGCGTGCGAAAAAATGGAAAAGCCAACAAAAAGCTACGCGGAATTTATTCTGCTAATGTCGATGTGATGAGCAATAAAGTGTTGAATTTAAAATTCAATAAATTCGATTACGAAACCAAAGTGAAGCTCATGGGCGAACGTAGAGCAAAAAAAGACAAAGATGTTGTTCCGCTCTACAAAACGCATAGTTTGATTGAAAAAGAAGATGGCGGATTGTTCTTATTGTCAGAATATCAGGAAGCATTTGTAGCAGCAACTAATGGAATTGGACCGTTGGCAGTAGAGACGATTGTGTACATAAATAATGAAATTATTGTGACTTCCTTAAATGAGGACGGAAGTGTTGCCTGGACCAATGTCATTCCGAAAGAACAAAAAGTTAGTTTTACCATATTCTCATTAGGAATTTTTGGCTTTGTTAATGGAAGTAACTTTTCCATCTCGGGCGGAATCTATATTCCAGTCGCAGTGTCAGGAAAAGGGCCGGAATATTTAAGTGCTATTCCAATTTATGAAAATGGTAAATTGACAGTCGTATTCAATGACAATAAAAAGAATGTGGGTGTCACTGATATCGAAAAAATAAAAAGATTAGGAAACTATAACAAAGCCATTCCATCAGCCTTTGTATTTGACGATCAAGGAAACATTACACGATTGGATCCGGAAGATTTACAAAAAGAACGATTGATCTTACGACCTGGCGTCTACTATCGAAAAGGTGCAAATGATTATATAATTTACGCTTCCAGAAGATCAAAAGACAAATTGGGACGAATGCAAATTCGAAAGTAATTAAAAATCAAAAGTTAAGAAGAAATAATAAAGGTTTGTATGTATTGCAAACCTTTTGTTTTTATAAGAATAATCTTGATCTTTGCGCCAATGATTGGAACTGTTTACAAATCTACAGGAAGTTGGTATGTGGTCAAAACCGAAAGCGGTGCAGAATACGAATGTAGAATTAAAGGAAAATTCAGATTAAAAGGTATCAAAAGTACCAACCCGATTGCGGTTGGTGACAAGGTGCACTTTACGTTGGAAACAAAAAATAATACCGAAACAGGCATCATTGACGAAATCTTTGACCGAAAAAACTACATCATCCGAAAATCGGTCAATCTTTCCAAACAAACGCACATCATTGCCGCAAATATTGATCAGGTTTTTTTGTTAATCACAATTGACAATCCACCAACTTTTCCAAGTTTCATTGATCGTTTTTTAGTTACAGCCGAAGCGTATTCCATTCCCTGCGTGTTGGTATTCAATAAAATAGATGCCTACAAAGACATTGAGCGTCGTGCTGAGGTATTATATCTTAGAGATATTTACGAAAACATTGGTTATGAATGCATTGAAATCTCAGCGAAAGCGCAACAAAATGTGGAAGTCATCAAAGAGCGTATGCAAGGTACGGTAAGTATGTTTGCAGGACATTCAGGTGTTGGAAAATCTACCTTAGTCAATGCCATTTCACCTGAACTCAATCTCAAAACCAAAGAAATTTCAGAACAACACAAACAAGGACAACATACAACTACATTTGCCGAAATGTTCGATTTGGATTTTGGCGCAAAAATCATCGATACGCCTGGCATCAAAGGATTTGGAATTGTAGACATGGAAAAAGAAGAAATTGGCGATTATTTTCCAGAATTCTTTGCGCTCAAACACGAATGTAAATTCAATAATTGTATTCACATCGACGAACCAAAATGCGCTATCAAAGCTGCTGTAGAAAGTGGGGAAATCGCATGGTCGCGCTACAGAAGCTACATGCAAATCATAGAAGGCGACGAAAGCAACTATCGCGTTGACGAATTTAAAGAGCAATAATTCCAAATCGATTTACATTCAAAATGAATATTGACATGATTCCATATTTTATTGTGATAGTTGGAATCATTATTTTACCATTTGTTATTGATCGTTACATTGTTCAAAAAATATTATAAATACTACTTATGAAAGCAGTCATACAAAGAGTTACCAAAGCAAGCGTTACCGTAGATCAAAAAACAGTAGCTGATATTGGTCATGGATTATTGATTTTATTAGGCGTAGCACACGAAGATACACAGCAAGATGTACAGTGGCTTTCCAATAAAATAGCGCGATTGCGCATCTTCAATGATGATAATGGTGTTATGAATACTTCTTTGTTGGATACCAATGGCGAAGCAATTGTCGTAAGTCAATTTACACTGCATGCCAGTACCAAAAAAGGCAATCGTCCAAGTTACATCAAAGCGGCAAAACCAGACATTTCCATTCCGATGTATGAAGCGTTTGTAGCACAATTAGAAAAAGACTTGAGTAAAAAGGTACAAACAGGCATTTTTGCTGCCGATATGAAAGTATCATTGCTCAATGACGGACCTGTTACGATCATTATTGACTCAAAAAATCGGGAATAACTATTCGTTTATCAACTCATTTTGACGTTTATAAACTTTCTTCTGAAAAATTGATTACTTTTCTTATATTAGTGTCGTATTCTCCCGAATAAAAAAATTCTAAATACGTATGCGCTTACAATTTTTGGCAATCGTTGCCTTGATCGGTTTTTCAACTGCAACAAACGCTCAAGATAATCTCACAAGTTTTCTAACACTTCCGCAAGAACTCATAAAAAATGCCAATGCAGTTGTTCGACTTGATGAAACAATTATTGATATAAAATCGATCACTGACATGGAAGTTTCGCAAAAGCGGATTGTTACTGTGTTGAACGAAAACGGCATGTCCAAGATAGATGCCATGGCATTTTACGACAACAATAGACGTGTTAAAAACATCGAGGCTAAAATCTATGATAAATTTGGCAAACAAATCAAACGAATCAAACAAAAAGATTTTCTGGATGTCAGTGCTGTAGGTGGCGGAACCATGTATTCCGACTCTAGAGTAAAGTATCTAGAATACACACCTGTGGATTATCCGTTTACGGTAGAATTTACCTGTAAAGTGCTTGATAAAAAAACCTCAAATATCATTCCGTTTGCTCCATTAAATTATTACACTGGCGTACAAAAAAGTAGGTTTAAGCTCAACTATCCTTTGTACTTATCGTTGTATAAAAAAGAAATCAACCTAGAAGAATTTGGAGTAAAAAAGCAAGAAAAAGAAGGAAGCATTACCTACATTATTGAGAACATTCCTGGCATCAAACCAGAATCGTATAGTCCTTCGTATGCCAGTACAAAACCACAAGTATATTTGGCTTTAAGCAAGTTTACTTATGAAGGTATTGAAGCGGAAGCTAAAAATTGGGAAGAATTAGGAAAATGGATTCACCAAAACTTATTAGCTGGGCGCGCAACGGTAGATCCTGAAACCAAGGCAATCATTAAAAAGCTTGTGGAAGGCGCTACATCCGATCGAGAAAAAGCCAGACGTATTTATGAATACATGCAAGGAAAAACGCGTTACATCAGCGTGCAAGTAGGTATCGGAGGTTACCAACCGATTGCAGCAGATGAGGTAGACAGAGTTGGGTATGGCGATTGTAAAGGATTGTCTAACTACATGATGGCTTTACTTAAAATTGCTGGTATTGAATCGTATTATACCGTTGTAAAAGCAGGAAAAGAAATTGTGAATTTTCATGAAGATTTTGCCACATTAGGACAAGGAAATCATATCATATTAAATATTCCCAACGACGAAGAAGATATCTGGCTCGAATGTACAAGTCAAAAAGTACCTTTTGGTCATATTGGCGACTTTACAGATGATAGAAACGTATTGGTAGTTACTCCAGATGGAGGACAACTAAAGCACACAAAAAAATATACTACGGAAGAAAATTTTCAAGAAACTACAGGTTCGTATGTGTTAGATAATAGTGGAAATATCAAAGCAGACGTTTCTATAAAAACACAAGGAATTCAATATGACAATCGCTATTACATAGCCGATTATTCAGATGTAGAAAAAGATAAATATTACAAAAGCTATTTCCAAACAGTTGATAATGTCAATATTGACAACATTAAACTGAATAATGACAAAAAAACAATTGAATTCACAGAACAAGTAGCCTTCAACGCAGATGCCTATGGCGTTTCTACAGGCGATAGAATGTTATTTGCGCCCAATGCTTTCAATAGACTTGGGAGCATTCCTGATCGTTATCGCAATCGAAAATTCCCACTTGAAATCCGAAGAGGTTATTACGATACAGATGCCTATGAAATTAAGTTGCCAAGCGATTATAAAATTGAAGCAGTCCCAGAAGATGTGACGTATGAAACTAAATTTGGAAGCTATTCTTTTTCCATTACACAAAAAGACGATCAAACATTACAATATAAGCGAATGATTAAGGTCAATGATGGTTTATATCCAAAAGAAGAATACAAAAACTATCGAAAATTTATCAAGAAAATCGTCAAATACGACGGCTCTAAAATAGTCTTAATCAAAAAATAACACCCTAACAATAATAATATCTAATTAATGAAAACTTACGTATTACTTGTAGTTGCATTCTTGTGTTTTACAACAATACAGGCACAAGATTTTGAATTTGGAGAAGTATCCAAAGCTGAATTGGAAGAGTCAAAACATCCAACCGACCCGGAAGCGAATGCCGCGATTCTTTATGAAAAAACATACATTACCATGCGCTATATTCAAGGAGAAGGCTTTCAAATAGAAACCAATGTACACAAGCGCATCAAAATATACAATAAAGACGGTTTTGAGTGGG
>JBCCLS010000041.1:0-11285 GCA_039026835.1 Bacteroidota bacterium
ATAGAACCTCTTTTGGGAATAATTAAAGATAAACCTGATATCATTTTCAGAAAGAAATGTGTTTCTGTTTCGGCTATTTCTGTAATTGCAGAAATTTTTATGTTTCCATCACCTAAATTATTTTGACTACTAATTACGTCTTCTCTTATAGTTAAATTTTCTTCTTGCCCAAAACGATTTATATTATGTTCTTCCACATACTTTTTGTAATGCTTCATATGTGTCCAGTTAAAGTAGGTAGGATAAAATATTCCTGTGATTACAGCACTAACACCAAACCAAATTGCTAAAAAATTATTGCGTTCCAAATAAAAGAAAGCAGCCACCATAAGAAAGACAACAGTTATGCCTAGCCAAGAGTTTTTCTTCTTCTCTTGTATTCTTTTAGAAGTTGAAGCGGTAAATAACTGAAAAGTCAAAAAATCTTCTTTCTGTAATGTATATGTAACTGTCATGGTGTGAATATACGATTTATCTAAAACTCCATTGTTTGTAAGTTGTCATGGCTTCTAGTCGATTCTCTTTGGCATCGTCTAATTCGGGAAAGAAGTCAATTCCTGTACGTTTTTCAATTTCATCAACGGAAACTACATATTCATATAAAGGTTTATTGGAAACTTCATGTGGCACTAAGAATGCAAGTATTTTGGTGTTTCCGCCTGCATTGTCTAGCAAAATTTTATAGAAATACTTGGGTACAGCAACATCTTCACTTCCAATGGTTTTCAGATTTTTATCTAAAATTCCTCCGGTAACAACAAAAACACCGTCATATTTTTTTGCCCAATACCGCACTTTTTGTTCCAACCGATTCCAAATACCTGCATTGAATTCATGTTTTTGTGGCGATACATTACTTGTCAAAAAGGTCTCTGTAAATGCAGATTTGGTATATTTTCGATCGGCAGCGGGACACAAATGCCCACGATCATATCCAGAATTTTTATAGTTTCGCCAATGTGCCGATTCGGTTTTTACAGCATGATCTTGCTCAAAATACGGACGTTTGAAATCAGTGTATACCAATTGATTCTTTTTCAATTCATACGCAACCCATTCTGCCTGTTCAAATTGCTCATGATACGACAACGAATAACCTTCATGATGCACAATTTGTCCCGTTGTTGAACTCGGCAAATAAAATTCGTTCGTGAGCTTTTTAGGAGTACTCGCAGTGGTTTGTTTCTCCGTAGTATCAACTTTTTCACTTCCAAATCCCGCTTTGGTATATTCTTCATAAATGACAAATGCAGCTCCAATGAGGAGTGCGAGGAGTGGATATATTTTATTGCGTTTCACTTTTTTTGGGGTTTTGGGTGTTGGGTGTTGGGTTTTGGGTGTTTGTAGTTTTTTGTTGATTTGTTAGTTTGTTGGTTTGCCTATCTGTTGATTTGTTTTTTGTTGATTCGTTGGTTTGTTTTTTTGTTTTTGTTTGAAAATTAAACTTATAAACCTATAAACTCATAAACTAATTAAACCATTAACTTTTCACATCTAAAGCATCGCGTAAAGCATTTCCAACTAACATAAACGCCATTACCAAACTCATAATAGCAATTCCTGGGATGATAGCTAAATACGGTTTTCCTAGAATGATATAACTGTAATGATCTTTTATCATTGCACCCCAACTCGGCATTGGCGGTTGTGCTCCAATTCCTAAAAAGCTCAATCCACTTTCTATGAGAATGGCTGCGGCAAAGTTTGCTGCCGAAATGACAATCACTGGCGCCATGATGTTTGGCAATATATGTTTTATAATGATGCGAACATCATGATATCCCAATGCGCGTGCCGCTGTTACGTACTGCATTTGTTTGACACTTAATACTTGTCCGCGGACAATACGCGCTACCTCAACCCACATGGTGAGTCCCACAGCGACAAATACTTGCCAAAATCCTTTTCCCAATGTGAGTGTAATGGCAATTACTAATAATAGTGTTGGAATGGACCAAGTGACATTGATAATCCACATGATAATGGCATCTGTTCTGCCTTCAAAATATCCTGCCAACGCTCCCAATGAAATACCAATTAAGAGTGAAATGAATACTGCCACAAATCCGATTGAAAACGAAATTCGCATCCCGACTAACATTCTGCTCAGTACATCGCGTCCATATTTATCAGTTCCTAAATGAAAGGTTTTTTGTTGAATGAATTGCGCAGGAATGTCAGTCGCTACTGTAATAGTTGGAAACGAACTAAGGGGAATTTCTTTTTCAATTCCAGCCACAGCGACATCATTATATTCGGTAATAAAAAATTGATTGTTTTCTATGCGATAGTTGGTGATCGGAATTTCTTCTGCTGTATTTTGCTTTCCAAAGAACAAAGTAGTCACAAAACTTTCTTCCACTACTTCTGCCGAAGGAATGGTAAGCATTTGCACAGAAAATCCAGGTTTTTTTGAGTGAATTGATAAGTGCATTTGATTGGCATTTCGTGTGTCATCAGGTGCAAACGCATAGGCAAAAATGACAATAAAGGCGCACAATACAATAAAGCTAAAACTCAAAACGCCCCAAAAATTCTTTTTGAATTTCTGGAGCGCTAATTTTGTGAGTGAATTTGAGTTTTGACTCATTAATATCTTTTAGATTAGCCTTTTACAACGGCTCTTTTCTTCTTTTTGATGTTGTTTAATTGAATATCGCCCAACACGTTAATTGCTTCTTCTACATATACATCTTTCGCTAAATCTTCATGCCATGCCTGACGCTTTCCTTGCAGTGTAGAATCTTTTTGCATCAACAACTCTTCATACGGCAACGATTTGAATACTAAGTTTGTATTGTATTCCGCAATTGCTTTAAAACGTTTTGCATACGCTTCATCAGCATCTGCTTCTTTTTTATAGGCAGCATAATTTAATGGATATATATTGTCTTCACGACGTTTTTTAATCCATTTTGCATTTTCTTCAATCAATTTTAATTGCGCATTGTTTGCCATACGCTCTTTACTTTTCTTGATGGTTTCTTCATAACCAATATATCCATCCCAAAGATCGTACGTAGCTGGATCAATTTGATCCCAAGGTAACGGATTTTCCTGATCTTTTTCACCAATATCGATAAAACTATATTTATCAACCACGACAACATCACTTTTTACACCTTCCAATTGTGTAGAACCTCCGTTGATTCTGTAGAATTTTTGTGTGGTTAACTTTAATGCGCCCAGTTTGGCGTCGCTACCTCTCACAAATCTATTCAAGTCAACAATATTTTGTACCGTTCCTTTTCCATAGGTTTGCTTACTTCCAATGACGATAGCGCGTTTGTAATCTTGCAAGGCAGCGGCTAAAATTTCTGAGGCAGAAGCTGATAATTCATTCACTAAAATCACTAACGGTCCATCCCACTGAATACGACTGTCTTCATCTTCTAATACTTCTTTAGGCTCTACTGAACTTTTTACCTGAACAATTGGCCCATCTTTGATAAAGAAGCCTGCCATGTCTACCACAGTTTTTAAAGAACCTCCACCATTATTTCTTAGATCGATCACCAAACCTTCCATGCCTTGATCTTTCAAGCGTTCGATCTCTTTTTTGACATCGCTCGCAGCATTTCGATTGTTGTAGTCTTCAAAATCCACATAGAATTTTGGTAAGTTGATAATTCCGAATGTGCGTTCCCCTTTCTTTACAGTAGCTGATTTAGCGTACGTTTCTTCAATCTCAACCAAATCTCTTTTGATCGTAATGATTTCGATAGAACCATCTACTTTTTTCACAGTCAACGTTACTTTTGTTCCTTTCGGTCCTTTGATTAATTTGACAGCATCGTCCAAACGCATCCCAACAATATCTACTGGCTCCTCGCCTTCTTGTGCTACTTTCAGGATAACGTCACCTGCTTCAATTTTTTTACTTCTCCATGCAGGTCCACCTGAAATTACTTCGAAAATTTTAGCACCTTCTGTACGTTTTTGCAAACGCGCACCAATACCTTCTAGGGTTCCTGACATGTTCATGTCGAAACGATCTTTGTCTTGTGGTGCTAGATAAGAAGTATGCGGATCAAATTCTTCTACGATAGCGTTGATGTAAATGCTGAACCAATCTTTTCGCTCCAAATCATTCATTAAGTCAAAAAACTCAACATAAGTTTTCTCCGTAGATTCACGCGCTTCTTTTTCAAGCGTTGCTTCATCTTTTTCTGTATACGAAGCATCTTCTTTCTTTTTATTTTTTTCAACTTCCAACTTGATATCATAATTGGCAAGTGTCGAAAATTTCAATTCTTTGCGCCAGCGTTCTTTGAGTGCTTTAGCGTTTTTAGCAAAATCGATTTTCTCGTAATCTCTGTCAATAGTTTCATCTTTGGCAAAGTCAAACGGTTCATCAAGCAGTTTTGCATAAAATTCTTTCGATTCAGCCATTCGTTGTACAAGACGATCGTACACCAAGCTAAAGAATACGACACCTGGCTCTCGTATTTCATCGTCAATTTTGTCTTTATACTCGCTAAATTCCTCGATGTCTGAAGCTAAAAAATAGCGTTTCATCGGATCGACGGCATCAATAAAATCATTGTATACATTGACTGAAAATTCATCGTTGATCTCTTCTTGGTTAAAATGCCATTTTCCTAATACCCAAACAATTAAATCAACTAATGATTTATCATTTCCTGGATCATCAATGGATTTTTTCGCAAAGCCGCAAGACACTACCGCGAAGATTAATAATGTCACCAAGTATATTCTGTTCCTTCTCATAAAAGCTTTAATTTTCAACACATTTAGTTTTTTTCATTTTCATAATTTAGCATTCATCTGATTCTCAGCAAGAACGCTTCCGTAGCAATTGCGCTAATTTCATTAATTTTTTACTAAAATAACGAAAAAATTATGCCGTTTTTTAACAATGTTACTAATTTTTTGTTAAACCCAATTCCTTATGCAAGTAAACTGTAAATTGTGTACTTTAGCAACATAAAATGACATACTTTTTTTATGGATGAAAAACCTTTAATTTTAGTTACCAACGACGACGGAATTACCGCGCCTGGTTTACGCGCCTTAATTGATGTCATGAACGAATTGGGCGATGTAATTGTTGTTGCTCCTGATAGTCCACAAAGCGGAATGGGACATGCAATTACGGTAAATTCAACAATTAATTGTAGCGCCATCACTATTGATGATGGACCGCAAATTGAATATTCAAGTTCAGGAACACCTGTAGATTGTGTGAAACTTGCCGTAAATCAAATTTTAAATAAAAAACCTGCCATTTGTGTTTCTGGAATCAATCATGGCGCTAACTCTTCTATTAATGTAATTTATTCAGGAACGATGAGCGCCGCCGTGGAAGCTGGTGTAGAAGGCATTCCTGCGATTGGCTTTTCTTTGTTGGATTACGATTGGGAAGCTAATTTTGAAGCAACAAAAAAGTATGTAAAACAAATTGCAAAAAAAGTATTGGAAAACGGACTGCCCGAAGGTGTAGTGTTGAATGTAAATATTCCAAAGCTTCGTGAAAAAGATATCAAAGGAATTCGAGTATGCCGACAAGCCAAAGCACGTTGGGAAGCGGATTTTGATAAGCGAACCAATCCGTACGGAAAGCCTTATTATTGGCTGTATGGAAATTTCATCAATGAAGATAAAGGCGAAGATACTGATGAATGGGCATTGGCCAACGGATATGTGTCTATTGTTCCTGTTCAGTTTGATTTGACAGCACATCACGCAATACAAAAACTTAATAGCTTAGGATTCAATGAAGAATAAAAAAGAGGTCATTATTGGTGCCATTGTTGGACTGTTTGCCACAATTTTAGGAACATTTTTGTATTTGTTTTTCGTAGCGTATCAACGCAATGCATCTTTTAATGTAGTATGGGATTTTGCTACGGATAGTAGTGAAATTAGTTCCGTGGTCGTTTTTGGTGCTGCCTTGAATTTTGCTGCTTTTTTTGGTTTTTTACGCTATAATAAAGAAGAACATGCCAAAGGCGTATTAGTCATCACCATTGTGATTGCAATTGCTATATTGATTCATAAACTATTTGGATAAGCGCATTTATGAAGTACTATATTGTTGCAGGAGAAGCATCGGGCGATTTGCATGGTTCTAACTTAATGAAAGCCATTGCAAAAGAAGATCCTTCAGCCGATTTTCGGTTTTGGGGCGGCGATTTGATGCAAGCAGTTGGTGGTACTTTGGTGATGCACTATAAGGAACGTGCATTTATGGGATTCATTGAAATTATCATGAATCTTCGTAAAATTTTAGGGATGATTTCTTTTTGCAAGAAAGATATTGCCGAGTTTCAACCTGATGTGGTGATTTTTATTGACAATTCAGGATTCAATCTGCGTGTCGCAAAATGGGCTAAAGAAGCTGGTTTTCGAACCAATTACTATATTTCTCCGCAAGTATGGGCAAGTAGAGCTGGCAGAGTTCAAAAGATTAAGCGCGATATTGATGCCATGTTTGTGATTCTTCCTTTTGAAAAAGATTTTTACAAAAAATATGATTATGATGTGCATTTTGTAGGTCATCCATTGTTAGACGCTATTGCCGATAGAAAACCGGTAGATGACACCACGTTTAGAACTGAACACGGATTGGACGAACGTCCGATTATTGCCTTGTTACCTGGAAGCCGGAAGCAAGAGATTACCAAAATGTTGTCTGTAATGCTTTCTGTAGTAGACGATTTTTCGGAATATCAGTTTGTGATTGCAGGTGCGCCAAGTCAGGAAAAATCATTTTACGATCAGTTTATTCAGGATACCAATGTGCATTTTATTAGCAATAAAACGTATGGTGTTTTGAGTGCGGCTACCGCAGCATTGGTTACCTCAGGAACGGCTACCTTGGAAACCGCGTTGTACAAAGTGCCGCAAGTGGTTTGCTATAAGGCGAATACCATTTCATATCAAATTGCAAAACGAATTATTACCTTAGATTTTATTTCACTTGTAAATTTGATTATGGATCGTGAAGTTGTCAAGGAATTGATTCAGCACGATTTCAACACACAAAATCTAAAGAAAGAGCTCACACGAATCCTCGATGAAAACGAACGTACCCAATTGTTTGAAGATTATTTTGAACTTGAGCAAAAGTTAGGAGGAAAAGGCGCTAGCAGAAATGCTGCCCGATTAATTTGTGATGCAATTCAAAAACAATAGACGATACAGAGTTACTTATGGTATTTTAAGAAACGTCTTTGGCTTTGTGTTACTGTATCATTTATAAATACCACACGCCTAACCCAGTTTCCTTGCTTATCTCTGGCTGTATATGTGTACGTTCTGAAATTGGAACGCTTGCCTTTTGAATTTTCATAAAATCCTTTGATTTCACGATTCTGTTGGTTAAAATAGAGACTATCATATCCGCGGTATTCTCCTTTTCCATTTGTGTAGGTTTTTAAGACGGGATTGCCTTTTGTATCTGTGGTAATCGTTGATTTCCAAGAAATTTTACCTTCTGCATTGAGTGAAGCCTCTACTTTTTTACCTTCCGAATTTATATATACTGTATCGCGACTTGGTTTTGTATCTCCTTCTTCATAGTATTCCGCGCCAATTAATTTTTTGTTTTCATCATATTTTCTGTAGAGTCGCAGTATGGTGTCTCTTTTTTCATTTAGCCAAAATACATCAATAGAATTACCATCTACATCAAAGTTTTCAATCGTAGCCGAAATGAATATAATAGAATCATTTCGACGATCAAATGTCTCTTCTGTAATTTTTGCTATCTTTTTTACTTTTTGTACTTTCTTCACCTTTTTCACATCCGTAGTCACTGCAGGTTTTTCTTTAGCTTTATTTGTATCCGCACAGGAAATCACAAATACTGAGATTAGAATGAAAACGAATACACACGCAGTTCTTTTCATAGGATGATTTATATTTTCATTGGCAATATACGACTAAAACTTTCTTCAAATTATTAGCATGTACACAAATAAGAACCTTTTAGATTTCTTTTCTTATAATTTTTTCTTGCTTTCCACCATTCACCCACTTTTTTGCTACTAGTTTTTTGTTATTTTAGCAAAAATGCCTCATTTATGATTCGAAAACTACTATTCGTTTTTCTTGCTGTAGTAACAGTTTCCTGTGGTTCCTCTAAAAAAGTAACTTCTTCCCTAAAAACTTCCAAATCGACCACAGTCGTAAAAACAACTAAAAAAAACGCTTCCAAAGCCAGTGCCATCGTAAAAACGGCGATGACTTACAAAGGAACTCGTTATAAATATGGTGGCACTACAAAGAAAGGAATGGATTGCTCAGGATTGATGTACACTGCATTTGGCGCCCATAAAGTTTCACTGCCAAGAGTTTCTTATCAGCAAGCGACCCAAGGAAAACGCATCAAATTAAATACCGTACAAAAGGGAGATTTACTTTTTTTTCAAACGAATAAGAACAGAAAACGCATTAATCATGTAGGTTTGGTGGTATCACACAAAAGTGGCATCATTAAATTTATTCATTCCACAAGTTCAAAAGGTGTATTGGTTTCTTCTTTAGACGAACGCTACTGGAAAAATGCCTTCACAGAAGCGCGCAGAGTGTTGTAGGTTTTTGGCTGTTAGGAAATGAAACTTTTTCATTTTGCATTTTACGGTTTTACATTGTATACTTTCTTCGTTTGATGTTAAATGTTGAATGTTGAATTGTGAATTTTTCTTTGACACTTTTATAGTAAAGTCTAAATAAAGTATTTACTACTAACGACTCACAACCTACACACTAAAACACTCTTCAATAATTGAACGATTTAAAGATTAGAAAATGGTGATTCTATTAACCTAAACTCATAAACTTATACACTACGACACTTTTTTAACAACGCTTATAAACTTATTCATACGCTTACAAACTAAATACTGTACTGAACTACTTTTTTGACTACTTTGAAATGATTTTAAGGAATTCATTGATCATGAAGTGGCTCAATTTTACCATTACAAAACTAAATTTTTCTCTGATAATAGGCATTTTGATCGCGTATTATGGTGCTGTTTCTTGGGCCACTTCTTGTTTTATTTTTGGCGGATTGTTTCTGCTCCTTTGTATTTGCTATTGGATTGCCCGCAAACAGTTTATACAAACCATATATTTTGGAATGGTCGCCTTGCTGACCATGGTGAGTTTGGGAATGGTGATTGAAAATTTTCATCAAGCGAAAAATCATGCTTCGCATTATAGCAAAGTAAACGATTTTTCTTCCGTTCAACTTCGCATTCATGAGGTTTTAAAATCCAATGCGTACTACGATCGGTATGTTGCTGAAGTAACGCAAGCAGATGCTATACCTGTCTCAGGAAACGTGTTGGTGCACATTCGTAAAGATAGTCTCTCCAAACCACTTTCCGTAGATGCGATTTTGTACACTGAAACGTCGTTGACATCTGTACAATCTGCGTTAAATCCGACGCGTTTTGATTACAAAGCGTATTTGGAAGATCGCTATATCTATGATCAGCTGTACTTGAAAACACAGGATTTTGTAGTCGCGCAAAATTCACCAAACACCTTGTATGGCATTGCTGCACATTTTCGAAACACCATTCATACACGATTGTTAGAAGCCAATTTTAAAGCAGATGAATTAGCTGTGATTGAAGCATTACTGCTCGGACAACGGCAGCATATATCCAACGAATTACGAACCAATTATGCCAATGCGGGCGCTATTCACATTCTGGCTATTTCTGGATTACATGTTGGAATTTTATTGTTGATATTACAATTTGTATTGCGTCCGTTAGAGCGTGTTCGTTTTGGGAAAGTAATAAAAGTACTGTTGATTTTAGGAGTAATGTGGAGTTTTGCCTTTGTTTCAGGCTTGTCTGCTTCTGTAGTACGTGCGGTGACTATGTTTACGGCAATTGTGGTGGCAACTTCTTTTCAAAGGCAAACCAACACCTTACAAGTATTGACTGTTTCTATGTTTTTCTTACTACTTTTTAAGCCACATTTTTTGTTTGATGTGGGTTTTCAGCTAAGCTACGCTGCGGTTTTTGCTATTGTGTGTTTGCAACCATTATGGCAGCAACTCTGGAATCCTACATCGTTTTTAGGAAGATCATTTTGGGGATTGCTTACTGTTAGTTTTTCTGCGCAGTTGGGTGTGTTGCCGTTGAGTTTGTATTATTTTCATCAGTTTCCAGGATTGTTTTTTGTGGCGAATTTGACGATTGTACCGCTACTCGGAATCATTTTAGCAATAGGAATTTTGGTAATCGCACTTGCGTATTTTGAAATACTACCTAATTTTTTAAGTTTGCTCTATGCAGAAATCATTCAGCAGATGAATGTATTTGTTGCTTGGATTGCTTCGCATGAGCAGTTTGTATTGACCAATATTCCAATGCGTTTTTTACAAATGCTCGGTTGTTATTTGATACTGATTGCATGTGCTCAATATTGGCATCAACCAAAAAGAAAACAATTATATATTGCTTTGAGTTGTATTGTGGCGTGTCAGGCATTGTGGTTTGTTGATCGTTCGCTGGAATTTCCAACAGAAAGTTCGTTTGCTATTTTGCATCAATCCAAAAGGACTATTTTAGCGCAGCAAGCAGCAACTCATTTACAGCTGTTTCACAATTTGAATATTACGGCAGCAGCGAAAAATTATACCATACAACAACAACTCCAACAAGATTTTATCAGCAACAGCACACAAGACACTTTACAAAATATCTATTCTATTGGTGGAGATTTGTTATTGCGAATTGATAGTTTGGGTATGTATCAAATTCCACAATTACAACCAAAATATGTGTTGCTAAACAATTCGCCTAAAATCAATTTGCATCGCATCATGGAAATGCTACAACCTGAGTATATTATTGCAGATGGCAGCAATTACCGAAGTTATGTACAACGCTGGAAAGATGCTGCTACCAAACAAAAAGTCCCTTTTCACTATACTGGTGAAAAAGGAGCTTTTATTATTTCGTGTTCTAAGTAATTGAGTGTTTTATTATTTACTACTCTTAAATTCGCTTACGAATTCTTTTTGGTACTTTTCCCAATCTTCTTTTGAGTTTACTTCTTTGTATTTGTCTGTTTTGAAAAGCTTTAAATAGATTTCAATTTGTTTTGGTACCAAGTAGCCTGAAATTGGTGCAATGAGATTGAATTCTTCATCAAAGAATACCATTGTAGGATACGCGCGTACACTTAAGTATCTAGCAAATTCATGCTGCGCATTTCTACGTTTCTTTTTAGCAGGATCGTAATTTGGATTTGTGTACGTATTTCCTTGAAATGTAGTAAGCCCGCAGTCAAGC
>JBCCLS010000042.1:0-10967 GCA_039026835.1 Bacteroidota bacterium
GGTAAATCCGCAAGGAGAAACAAAATATTTCAACTCTATTCAAGGATGGAGAATTGAAAGCTTACAGCAACAACAACCGCCAGCTGGAATGCCGCCAATGCCACCAGCAGATGCGTTTGAGCCAGTAAACAACTTCAAGGAAGAAGATCACGACGATTTGCCTTTCTAATAATAAAATTATACTAAAAAGACTGTTTTAAAAAGTAAACTTTCGTCAAACCGAACTTGATTCGGTTTCCCATAATCGTGAGAAATCACTGGGATAAGATTCTGAAGCCATTGCTGAATTTATTTCAGTATCAAACTCAGAATGACGTTTGAATGTTACTATTTAAAACAGTCTTTTTTTGTAAAGTATTTTGTGAAATTTATTCTGTCAATGTTACTTTTCGAGTCACTGTATTGAAAGGTCCAGGAATGAGTTTTCCGTTTTCGTCAATCAATTCCAATTGAATGGTTACCTCGCCTTTTGGCAATCCTTTGACCACATGTGGTGCCCATTCTGTAATGGTAAATACTTCACCATTGATAGTTGCTTTTACTTTATGACCTGTTTCTGAAAGTGTAGTATTCAACACAAAGAAATCTAATAATAAATTCTCTGTATCCTTTCCTTTATACGTTCCTTTTGGACGACTGTAGATTAACGTTGGTGCTTCCATATCTAAGCCTTGCGTGTCTTCTGGGTTTTCTCCAACTTCTAATTTTTTAACCACCACTGAATTTGCATTTTTTACAGATTCATGATACGAACGGCTCAAAAACGCTACCAAATGGTGTACTCCTGCAGGAATTTCCTTTTTGAATGTTGGCGTATAATGTGCAGAATACGGCTGATTGTTGAGTATAAAATGAATGTGCTGTCCTTTTCCAGAATTTGCTAACATTGCAGCATTTGGACCTTCGGTTTGTTTTCCAAGTTCATAATTTTCTAGGGTGAAATTAAAATCTACTTCACCAACAGTAGCCATTTTAGTGTCAGCAGGCGCATCCATTGCCAATACTGCATCTGCATATGCAGGTGAACCTTCTAATTTTTCTACTGTAATTTTTACTTTTTTGACTTCTTCGGTCTTTTTAGCTGCAGCATCGTCTGTAGTTTTTGTATCCTTTTTTTCTTCTTTACAGGAAACCACGGTGATGGCTAACACAAGCATTATGGAAAGCACGCGTACTGTTTTCATTTTTGATGGTTTTTATGATTATTTAATGTTGAGACAATGATAAAAAATCCAGATTGCAATCAGATTTTTCACTTTTTCAAAGTTAACGAAACCTTTTGCCAACAACAATAGATATGTCTAAAAACATTTGCTGTTGAGTGAATTACGACTCAGCAGGAAGCGTTGTTGTTTGTATAATACATGTTAATTTAAGCAGCAATATACTGTACAATAGAAAAGAAGCATCTTAAAAAAATACCTAGAATAGTACACTTGATTACGGCTCAAGAAGTTGCATCTTACTGTATAAAAAAAGTAAAGAGACTGTCTTAAAAGTTACTGGAAACGTCATTCTGAGCTTGATTCTGTATCAAGTTCGGTTTGATGAAATCTTTACTTTTAAGATAGTCTCTTTCTATGTTTTACTTACAAGTTCTGTATCGTTTTAATTAAAATCCACAACTACTGAGTCTCCATATCGTCCGTTTTGATATATATTCACTCGTGTAGCTCTAGGTGAAGTCTGTCCCAGCCACGATGGAAACATGCCAGGATTGATTGTCATTGGAAATGTGAGTACTGTTTGATTTGTATTTACAGAAATATACGTGCTGTTATATTGATAAATACTTCCATTAGCTGGAATTCTTAATCCTGGCAATAAATTTTCTCCAGTTAAAATTAAGGTGTCGTTATATGAGTACGCAAGTTGATTTGTCCCAGTAATTCTTGGCGCATTTTCTCGTAGTACATCTATTTCATATGGTGTTTCTGCTTCAACCACTCCATTGAGTTTGAATCTTAGTTTATAATTTATGGCAGTTTCAATATTTTCTTCAAAGTAAAAATAAAAAGTAGTAGTAGGAACGCCATTGTTAGTCCAAGTGCTGGTATCAAAATAATTTAAAAGATAACTGTTAGTGTCATTTTCTAGATATAATTGATAGTTTTGAGTTAAGTCTAAATAGGTTACTCTTCCTGCCGAAGTCGCTCTTACATAACAGGTACGAATTGTGGAATTGATTTCAATTTTTGACACATTGACAACATACGTATTGCTTGTGCCATTTTCCGCTGTTACCGTATAATACACAGGATTATTAAAATCTTGTGGCGTACTAGGATCAGGAGAAATTGTAGCATTTTCTGAGATTTCAATATTTGGGGCAACACTGGATACATCTTTATCTGTAACAAGACGTATTGTTAAGTTCGTGTGATCAATTGTTCCTGTGAAAATTTCAGTATCAATATCAAATTCAAAGCTTGTGATCTTTTTTTCATTTGAAAATGGTGTATTGTTGGTAACGACCGTGTATGTTGTTTCTGCACCATTTTGAGCGGTAACGGTATAAGTAACATTTTGACTAAAATCTTGCGCCAACGCAGGACTTGGTGACATGCTAGCGTTTTGAGAAATTTCAATTTGTGGAACCAATGTGCTATTGGCTTCTAATCCTATAGTTTCAATAGTAATCGTGTTGGTGGTATCATCAATAACTCCAGCAAATGTAGTGTCGTTTGGAGTAATGCTAAACGAAATTATTTTACTGTCTGAACTTCTAGTAGTTACTGTATAAATTGCCTCGTCTCCATTTTCAGCAGTAACGGTATATTGTACATTCTGACTAAAGTCTTGAGCAACAGACGCAGAAGGAGAAATACTGGCATTATCAGATATTTCAATAGTTGGCACTATCGGATTTGATAAATCAACGCCACTTGTGGTCACAGTAATGGTTTTATCTGATTGATTAATAACTCCATTAAAGTCTTGTCCGTTTTCACTTAATTTAAATGAGATGATACTGTTTTCAGAACTTAACAATGGTGGTGCGGGTGAATCATCGCTGGAACAATTGATTAATGTAAAGGTAAATAGCAATAAGAGTAGTACGTTTTTTGCTTTCATTATGTATCGGTTTTTAATTATATGTAATAATAGCATCTGTATTGAATTAAATCAAATAGTTACACTTATTTTCAAATTTTCTTTATATTGTTAATGTATTGTTCTTACAATACTAACTGTGGAAAAAGTTAGATTCTAATGCTTTAGTAGCTTCATAATTGAATTAAAAAAATCGACTTGCTTCTCTTTAGGTAATAGTTAAGATGTTGATCTGAATAATTTCGTGATTAGATAAGGCAATGCAATTCCTAGTCCAATGAGTATAACTGAAAACAATTCAAAAGGTTCCATAAGTATGTATTTGGGAACTAATGGATTCACAGGGCTTCCAACATAAGTTAATGCGTAGAGTCCAATGCCAAGTATGATTATTACACAAAACAATACGGTAAGGATATCCATGACCAATTTAGACTTTGTAAACACTGTTTTTCTTGTTGAGTTGTACAACATTCCAAAGAAGGGAATAGACGCCAAAGCCAAATAATCAATGGTATTTATTGAAATTCCAAAGTAGTATGTAGTCAATTTTTGCAGACTGTCAGTCAAACTAATTTGTAGTTGATCTCTAATTCCAAAATTCAGCATTATAAAAATTAGTAGGCAAAGAATGTAAATAACATATTTGACGAGCGTTGGTATTTTGTTCAAATCAATTTGCGTTTTGTCATAAACAATGTTGAATTCTATATCCTAAGCTTTCTTTAACTGCTCACGCAAATACCCAAAACAACCATCAATCGTTAAAAACAAATCTTCTTCTGGCACCAAATCAGGAATAATATCTACAGCGGTTAGCATATCTTTGGGTTGTGGTTGAAGTCCGACGATAATAACTTCAATTCCTTTGGTTTCCAAATCAAAGATGATATCTTCTAAAGTATACAAACCTGATTGATCAATATACGGAACTCTGTCCATCCTAAAAATTACCGCTTTGATATCTTCTGGCAACAACTTAATTTGATCTTTAAAATAGGAAGTAAATCCAAAGAATAATGGACCGTACAAGTGTTTAATGATGACTTTATCTTTGTATTCTTCATAGAATTCCAATTCGTCTTGCCATGGTTTCGAACCATCAATATCTGCAACATTGCCAACTTCCAATCCTTTTTCGCTGATGTCACCCGATTTCTTCATAAACAACAAACACGCCAATGCAATTCCGATTCCGACAGCCTGAATCAAGCTTCCAAATGTGGTAATTAACAACACCAATACCAAAACGACAGCATCTGCTCTTGGAACTTTTAGTAAGTGTTTTAATCCTTTAAAATCCACAATCTTAAATCCAATAGGAATTAACAAACCAGCCAACACACATAATGGAATGTGGGCTACTAACGATCCCAATCCAAGCAAAACTGCCAATAAAAAGAGTCCGTGAATAATTCCAGATACTCTTGTTTTTCCTCCTGCATTGATGTTGACAACCGTTCCTTTAGTAGCTCCAGCACCAGGAATTCCACCAATGGCTGCGGCAAGCATATTTCCAATTCCTTGCCCAATCAATTCACGATTACTATTGTGTTTAGTTTTGGTCATATTATCTGCAATCACAGAAGTCAATAAGGAATCAATACTACCCAACACAGCCAAGACGACCGCATATTCTATAATCGTTCCATACGCACTAGCCTCAATACTAAAAATATCTCCTAGTTGAAATGACGGCAATCCAGAAGGAATTTCACCAATTAATGGTACATCCATCTTGGTAAAGTATGCGATCAAGGTTGCCACAACCAGCGCAACCAATGCACTTGGAATGGCTTTGGTAACTTTTGGGAAAATATAATATACCACAATCGTAATTCCACCTAACAAGAGCGCATACAGATTGGCTTCGGTAAACAAACTTGGAAAATTTTGAATTACCGAGATCGTTGATTTCGACGAGGCCATTCCCGCAAAGGGATAAATTTGTAAAATGACAATGATCAGCCCAACACCGCTCATAAACCCAGAAATCACAGGATAGGGAAAGTATTTTACATAACCAGCAATGTTTAAAAAGCCAAAAACCAATTGAAGCAATCCGCCCAACAAAAAAGTAGCTAAAATAATGCTCATGCCACCTTCTAAACCAACTGCTCCAGCAACCAATGCTGCGGAAACTACAGTCATAGGTCCAGTTGGTCCACTCGCTTGCGTTTCAGTACCGCCAAACAAAGCTGCAAAAATACCAACAGCAATAGCGCCGTATAAACCTGCCGCAGCCCCCAAACCTGATTGTTCTCCAAACGCTAATGCTAAGGGTAATGCCACAACTCCAGCAACAAGTCCGCCCGTAAAATCGCCTTTGAAGTTTTTAAAATCGTAAATTTTCTTCAACATGATTGTCTTTTTTTATCTATAAAATTGGTCTATGATTGTGATCGTCTGTCATTTTGAAATTTGCAATACAAAAACAGTAACATCATTTCATCATTTAAAACTAAGCATAATACTTACTAAAATCCAAATTAAGTCTGATTTAATATTTTGTGAAGTCTAAATGGCTTTCTAGTTTAGGAGTTTATTTTTTTGTAAGTTTAGAAAAAAGCCATCTAAGAAATTTCTGCTACAGCAGGAATACGTCTAAAAACGAAACGATCTAAAAGATTCCAGCGATAGCAGGAAACAGTCTACCAATCTAAACAAGATTTTCGTAAATTCACGCAAAAATCAATCATGCGCATCACCAAAACGATCGAAACCATTTTTCAACGGTATTTGCCTTCGCCATTTACCATTGCGGTATTATTAACACTGCTCACTATAGTTTTGGCAACATTTTTTACACGACCAGCAGAAGCCACAACTGTTGATCATTTTGTAAACGTATTATCGTTTTGGGAAGATGGCATTTGGAATTCAGGATTGTTAGTATTTGCCTATCAAATGATGTTGATTTTGGTCTTAGGACACGTGCTGGTGTTGAGCAAACCAATGAACTCGCTAATTGTCACCCTTACAAGATCCGTCACCAATACGACCAATGCTGTGATTTTGGTGAGTATTACAACAATGATTGTGGCTTTTTTTAATTGGGGATTGGGTTTGATTTTTGGAGCAATTCTGGCACGAAAAGTGGGCGAGCGAGCGCAAGAACACAACATCCCAATCAATTATCCATTGGTAGGCGCGGCGGGTTATGTAGGACTCATGGTGTGGCATGGAGGCATCAGTGGTTCGGCACCTTCAAAAGTAGCAGAACAAGGACATTTGTTAGAGATGATGAACGGTGTTTTAACTATAGATCAATTTGGAAAAGTTCCAGAAGTCATCACGTCGAGTAGTACGATTTTTAGTTGGTGGAATTTATTGTTATTTGCGATTTTACTCGTATTGATTCCGCTCGTATTAAGTGTACTTGCGAAAAAAGCAACACCAACCAAGTTGAATCTTCCAACATATCAATTCGACAGAAAAAGTAAAGAAACGATTGAAGGCGCAGAAAAGTTAGATCATTCTTCTATAGTGGCCATTTCGTTTGGAGTATTGTTGTTGATTGTGTTTTTTATTCAATATGCAAAAAACTTAAGTTCCCTTGCAAGTATAAAAATTTCACCCAACATGCTCAATTTTTTCATGTTGGGTTTGGCAATTGTACTGCATGGAAATTTTAAAAGTTTCCTAAATGCGGTTGAAGAAGCCATCAAAGGAACTTCGGGAATTTTAATTCAATTTCCACTGTATTTTGGCATTATGGGCATCATGAAAAGTTCAGGAATGGTCGGAATGATTTCCAATAGTTTTGTAGCAGTTGCTAATGAAACTACGTTGCCTATTTACACATTTTTTAGTGCGGGCTTGGTAAATATTTTTGTACCAAGTGGTGGCGGACAATGGGCAGTGCAAGGACCTATTGTGATTCAATCTGCTATTGAATTGGGCGTTCCTTTACCCAAAGCAGTCATGGCATTATCTTATGGCGATCAAATTACCAACATGTTGCAACCCTTTTGGGCATTGCCTTTATTAGGCATCACACGATTAAAAGCAAAAGAAATATTACCATACACAATCATCCTAATGTTGATTGGAATTCTAGTCTATATTTTGGGCTTGTTATTGCTATAAAAAATAAGTCCCGAAAACAACTACGGGACTTAATATTGTGGTTTTAGGCTTAGTCTTTCAACACTAATTCAAAAAGCAATGATGAAAAATAAATGTTTAGATGTCTCAAGACTAATTGCAAAATTGGCGAAAAAATACTTAAAATCAAAGTATTACCTTTTGTTTTCTTGCTTGAACCCTTGGAAAATAACAATTATATGTATTTTTTAACAGAAAAACTTGTATTCCCACCTGTTTCCGAGACTTCTTCTGAAGGAATTTTGGCGATTGGAGGCGATTTACAACCTGAGCGTTTGTTGTTGGCGTACAGAAATGGAATCTTCCCATGGTATAGCGAGTACGATCCTATCATTTGGTGGTCGCCCGATCCACGCATGGTATTATTTCCAGAGGATTTAAAAGTCTCCAAAAGCATGAAACAATTATTACGACGCAATACATTTTCTGTAACATTTAATACCGCATTTGAGCAGGTAATTCGCGCTTGTGCTACCATCCATCGTCCTGGACAAGACGATACGTGGATTACCAATGACATGGAAGTAGCTTATATTGAACTTTTTAAAATGGGATACATTACTTCTGTTGAGGTTTGGCGCAATGATGCATTGGTTGGCGGCGCTTATGGCGTCAACTTAGGACATGTATTTTGTGGAGAAAGCATGTTTGCGTATGAAAGTAACGCAAGTAAATTTGGGTTTATTCATTTGGTACAGAAACTCAAAACGGAAGGCTGTCAAATCATCGATTGTCAAATGCATACTGATCATTTAGCAAGTTTGGGCGCATATGAAGTGCCGCGTGAAGTGTTTTTAGCGTATTTGTGATTATATAATTTAGAAATTTAGGATACTCAGCGTCAGATCGAGTGTTTTTTGGAGCGAAGCGAACGTAAAAATGTATCGATATCTAATTGGGATTTAATTTCAAAACGGTACTTACTATTTGACCAAAACCCTTTTTCAAAAACAAGCTACAACTGAAGAATCACCGAAGTCAACACAAATAAAATTTCCTGTGTGTCGTTGTTAAAATTTTCAAAGCGATATTCCAAACCTGTTTGAAACTTTACTGATTTTGTCCACAAACAACCAATTTGAGCCGTGAAACGCTTGTCAATTTGTGGTTTATCTGCTTTTACAACGCTTATCAATGATTCTGTATTCGCCACAAAATAGGCTTCACCAATATCAAGTTTTTCACCCGAAAGCGGGAAATCAATGGTAAATCGATAGCGAAAACGGTGCACTGTATTATCTGTAGTAATGCGTTGTTCGCTTCGGAAACGATGTCCAAAACGCACACTATTGGGATGATGTGCATAGTTGTATTGTTGTGTGAAGCGCAACTCATTGCTACGGTTTTCAAAATTTTCTCGGAATCGATACATCACACCGCCACTAATGCTGTGATTGGAGTTAAAACTCAACGTAGAAAAATGTACAAATTGTACTTGCCGTGTTGTAAATTCAAATTCTGAATCACGATACATGTAGTTTCTAGAAACGGTAGCAAAATTTATTTTATAACTGTCACTTACTTTGTGATTAACTGCAAACTGCGGTTCAAAAAAAGTAGTAAAATCATTTTGCGAATGCATGGAGAGCGAACCACAAAACAGTCCAAAAACAATAAAAATTCTAATATAAGATGTGATCATACGAGCTTTGGATAATAGTTCTTACCATGGTAAAATCGCCATCTTTGGTAAAGGTAATTTCAATAAAATAACGCTTTTTGTCAGCTTTTACTTCCGCAATAATTTCATAGGAATACAACACATCTAATGCATTTGAAAACGCATTTTTGAGTACGTTTCCAGGTGTTTTTGTTGCTGTATTATTGTATTGCCGTTGTATTTTTTTGATGCGAAACGAGTTGTAATTTGCATTAAAATAATTCGTTATTTTTTGTAGTGTTTTGGGGGTAATATGTTTTTGTTTGATAGTAACTTCTACATCTTCCAACAGTCCTTCGTCGCTGAATTCAATACTATATTTCCGCTTTTCAAACTTTAATTTGGTTTCATAACTAATTTTGAGACTGTCTTGTTCTTTGTAGTATTTCACTTTTCGAACTTTTTTGGGCAATGACTTCTCTAACAGTTCCAAAGCATTTTGTGGAAATGCTTTCTTTTCAATGCGTGTTTCTCGTTCGTATTTAAACGATTTTTGTGCGGAACAACACAGTGAAATGCTTAATAATACAAATAATATTCGGTAGTTCATCTCAGTTCTTTTATTTCGTTATAGCGAAAACAGTCAACCAAATGATCATTGACAATGCCAACCGCTTGCATAAACGCATATACCGTTGTTGAGCCAATAAATTTAAATCCTTTCTTTTTCAAATCTTTACTAATTTGATCAGAGAGTTCAGTTGTAGCAGGCACTTCTGCACTTGTTTTAAATGCATTTTGAATTGGTTTTCCATCAGTAAATTGCCAAATATAGTTGGAAAAACTTCCAAATTCATCCTGTACTTTTATAAACACATTTGCATTGTTGATAGTAGCATGAATTTTTAATTTATTTCGAATAATGCCTGCATCTTCTAGTAAGCTGTTGATTTTCTTTTCTCCGTAATGAGCAATCTTTTTATAATCAAAATGGTCAAAAGCCTTTCGGAATTTTTCACGCTTCCGCAGAATGGTAATCCAGCTCAGTCCAGCTTGAAACGTTTCCAAAATTAAAAACTCAAACAACTGATCGTCGTCATACACAGGAACGCCCCATTCTTCATCATGATAGGCAATATACAACGGATCATTTCCGCACCAAGGACAACGTATTTTATCGGTTTGAATCATTTTTTTAATTCACAATTTGTAACAAAGGTTGCTGATAATAGGTTAATCATTACGTAAATTTACAATCTAAAATAAAAACTGCAAAAAGCGCTATTTCGCATGGCGTAAGTTTTGTAGAAAATTGCGACTGAATTCGAGAAAAACGATTGGATTATGATTACGACAGATACACAACTAAAAGATATTATTGAAGAAAGCTTGGCAAAAGCAACTTCATATCAGGAATATAGAACCTTAGTCGAAAACTTGGTTGCCGAAGGGAAATCTACAGGAGAACTGCAAACAGAAGCACTTTCTAAGTATTCTATGTTAAACGACAAACGTATGAAGCGTTTGGATAAAACAACCAAACTTACGGACGCAGCCATTGCAGAAATCAAAGCGTACAACGGAACTGTAACGTGGTTGGTATTGACCGAAAGTTGGTGTGGCGATGCAGCACAAACAATGCCGGTTATCAATAAAGTTGCAGAATTGAATGATAATATTACGCTAAAAGTAGTGTTGCGTGATGAAAACGAAGCGTTAATGAATGAATTTTTAACCAACGGCGGAAAATCCATTCCAAAATTAATTGCTATCGATAACACATCAGGAAATGTAATTGGAGATTGGGGACCAAGACCTTCAAAAGCTACAAAAATGGTATACGACTATAAAGCTGAACACGGAAAACTTACACCAGAATTCAAAAAGGATTTACAAGTTTGGTATAATAAAGACAAAGGACAAAACACTATTGACGATTTGTTGCAATTGGTGTAAGCCTTGTTCTCGTGAAAGTGGGAATCTACAGAAAAACGAAAAGAGTGAAGGATTGAAATGTTATGTTTCAGTCCTTTTTTATGTTAAAATAACGTGAGTTTGGCATAAGAAATCACTGTATAGTTTATAATTCATTGAAAAATAACCAATTGTCAGTTCGAGCATTATCGTAGATACCGAGCGTACCTCATGAGAACACTCTGAAACCTAAAATTTCGATTGAATCTCGACTGCGCTCGATTTGACATTA
>JBCCLS010000043.1:0-10864 GCA_039026835.1 Bacteroidota bacterium
AATATCTACAATATATGGAACATGTTGATATTCACCTTGTTTATTGATTTGTCTCCCAATTCGAATTGCATCAAAGAGGTCAAGCTGAGGAACATCTACTCTATTTTTTACTCCTTTTGAACGTTCAAGATCGACATAGTGTATCTTTTTTTTCTTAATTACTTTTCCAATATCCAAATTGTCCTCATCTCCAGAATCCCAATCGTGAAGATCATCTTTTTGCATAAAATTTGTACCTGTTCGTTCCAAGTCTGCAGGAGTTTTTATGAAGGTTACAGAACTTCTTTTATGTTTTTTCCGAGGATCTGTTTTATTCCAAGCTTTTAGTAATCCTCTTCGTAGTTCCTTATCATTATTAGTGTCATTTACATAAGCTTCTACGGCAATTTTTGTTGATAGTATACCTAGATGATTTGCTTTGATAAACCTTTTGGCATGTCTTTTAAGACGCTGAATCACTGCCTGCCGTTGTATAACATTTACACGATATGAGTTATTTGAAGGACGTACAGGAGTTACTTTTCGCTGTAATGCTTTGGCACTCATGATATCTGCTTCTTTTTCCAAACTCACATTGTCATTTATTTTGGCACCATTAACAGTGGTCGTAGGTTGTACTCGCCCCTGCTTTTGCTGCACTATGTGCCAGGCTTCGTGTGGGATGTGTTTTTCTTGTCCAGAAGCTACATGGATGTCTGTGCCTTGTGCATATGCATGTGCGTTGAGTTGTGCAGGTTTTGGAGAGTTGTAATGTACTTTTACATCGTCTAGTGAATGTCCTGAAAGGTTTTCAATGCCCGATTTTAGAGTGTCAGGCAATCCTGTTGTATTGGGTTTTCTTTGAACAGGAGGTCTTTGCATACGCTCAATTTGCTTCCGTTGGATTGCAGCACTTTCTCGGTTATCTTTTAAATAAAAGCCCCTTTTTCTTTCTGAAAAAAGAGCAGCATGTGCTGCCGCATACTGTTGTACATTCTCTCGACTTTTATGGATAAGCTTTTCTTTCATACAATAAACCTATGCATTGATAAATGCTAAGAGAAAATTAAGTTTTTGCTGTAATACTTGAGCTTTATACATAGCGCTATTGGCCGATGATGTTGCTCTTTGACTCAAATCAGGATGCGAAACACGCAATCGTTCAGCCATTCCTTGATGGTATTTTACAACGTCCTGTTCCTGTTTAATCTTTCGTCGTAAACCAATGGTTTGTATACGTATATTTTGAATATTTTTATCTACTAAGTTTCTCGCTTCTTGTTTTTCTGGTGCTTCTAAATCTGGAAAATTATCTTCCATTCGTTGCAATCGCGCTCGAATACCAGGCAAAGCATCCGCCACTTGTATGCGTGTTTGTGCTTGTGCAATAGGCGCTAAGATGATGGTTTGAATTTGTTGAAAAATGGTTGGTACATGTCTAAAATCTCCTCTTTTGATCATGTTATATGCTAATTCCCCAATTCGGTATTTCATATCATCAATAATCTCCTTTTTAAAGTATGCTGAGGCCAAACTTGTTGTGCGTACGGTCACTGCATTAGGAACAGATGACTTCCAGGTGTCATGAAAAGATTGTTGTTTTCTATTGCCTTTGGCGTCTATAAACGTTTTACTCACAGGACCATACATTTGAAAATACCACAATGAATTATTACCCTCACCAAGATTTGTTTTAATATTTAGACTCACAGTGGAGGTGACCACCAAGAAATGCTTTCTTAACAACTCAATGTGCGCTCTTTTAAGATTAAATATCTGGGAAGCCTTTGAATAGGGATCTAATGTTTCATCTTGCTTGCTTTGTTGCATTGCTGCTCGAATATCTTGCACTTCCTGTTTGATATTTTTATCAAATCTGTCAAACTCTGCAAACAATTTGTTCCATAAATCACTTTTAATGGTGTCTGCTTCTACAGCACGATTGTAATTTTCAAAAGTTACCGAATCATCTCCATCTTTGGCTACTACAGCACCATGGTGTTCTGCGTACGGAACCATACCTTTGGCAATTTGGTACTGTTGGTGTGAAAGAGTTCCCAAACGCAGAGCGCTACTTTGTAAAGATAACATTGCAGTAAGTACAGCCTGTAAATTTTGTGGTGTTGTGTTGGCAACATCAAGTTCATGTGTTATGGCGCCATCTTCATCGGTAACTGCAGGGCCGCCTTGTCCCATGGTTGAAAATGATTCACCAACTTCTGGACTCGCATGAGCATTGATGCCTAATTGTCCCTGTATATGATTTTTAGGAATTACTTGTTGATATTGTTGAAGATCCTGCATCTTCAATACTTTTTCTATATGTGGAATAATGTCCATATGATGCGGACGTTGTTCCTCCGTTTTTCTAACATGCAATTCATACACTTGTTTCCAAACGGCTCTTGGGACTCCTGGCGCACTCAATGCACGAAGAATACGATCGTCAGGAACTAAATGCCTACGACGGAAAAAACCGTAGGCAAAATAGTTTTGAACCTCTGGACTAATGGCTCTATTTTCGTCACGTAAATCTACTTTATTTTGATTTGCTTGCTGCGTATGTGTTACAAAATCATCAATTGTTTGTCCTCTTTGCTGGTTGGCTGCGCCTTTTGCAACATTGGCGATTTCATTACCACGAACAGAAACACTTCCAATACGACGTGTCCCTTCTCGAGTATTGCCAACAACCATTTCTTTACCGTGTACAATTGCTTGCGATACCGAATCACATTCAGAATTATCCATGAGTTGTTCGCGTTGATCCATATGCGGACTCAACTCTGGAACTACCTTCGATAAAAGATGAGAAGCTTCTCCAATATGCTCAGGATTTGCGGGAACTCTCACCTTGCTGCCGCCAGAAATTTTTAGCGTAATCCGTGATTTAATATCAATGAGTTTTTGTCTGAAATTTGCAATATGACTTTCCAAGCCATAAAAAGCTTTGGGTTGACTGGTAGTGCTATGTACAGCAAGTAAACCGTGTTGTGATACTTTTAGCGCAGGTGTATTATTATATTCCTGAACCCAGTTTACATGCTCCGTAATATTGTGATATCCATGTGCCACATTTGAGGTTCTGTGTTGGTCTAAGCGCTGCTGCGGAAACATAGTTTCCTGTGCTTCCCCTGCTTTTTGATAATCATCTGGTTGAACGATGGTGAATCGTTGGATAGTAGGGTTGCTAACTGTAGTAGTAGTGAGTTTTGTAGCGGTATTTTCTTTTAGTTGTAATGCCTTGCTGCCCATGACATCTGCTTCCTTTTCTAAACCTGAACTATCATTGATTTTGGCACCATTGACAGTGGTTGTGGGTTGTACACGACCTTGCTTTTGCTGTACTACATGCCAGGCTTCGTGCGGCAAATGTTTTTCCTGTCCAGAAGCTAAATGAATAGCATTTCCTTGTGCATATGCATGTGCATTGAGTTGCGCAGGTTTTGAAGAATTGTAATGTACTTTTACATCGTCTAGTGAATGTCCTGAAAGGTTTTCAATGCCTGATTTTAGCTTGTCAGGTAATCCTGTTGTATTGGGTTTTCTTTGAATGGTAGTAGCCGCGTGTATTTTGTCAACGAGTTGTTGTTGCTTTTGAGAACTTTTGCGATTGTCTTCCATAAAAAAGCCACTCCGCTCTTTTGAGAACGAATTGTGGTGCGCAGCAGCCATATAGTGTACTTGCGCTTGTGATTTTCTGGTTAATTGGGTTTCCATGTTGGGTTACATCAGTTACTAGAACATTTATGGCATGTTGACATCAAAGCCTATCTTGTAAGGCGATCGGTTAAACGTGAGACTTACTTTTATGTTATGAGGACGTTTGATGGTTCCTGCATATCTTGGTCTTACAGACATCCATGCTTTGATGCCTTTTTGCTTTAAACGTGCGCGTATGTATCCTTCCATTTTTCCCCAAGAACCACTTTTGCTGTTTGCAGTTTTGTTCATGGCTACAAAATTGTCTTTCATCTTGGTGGGTCCGCCAAAACTATGTGCAATTAAGTGTCCTGACTGATCTTTGACACGCTTATTGGGAACATCGGGAGTTGCCACTCTAGGTGTAGTTGTGTAAACAACACTTCCTGCAAATTTTATGACTCTACCAGCTGCATCCTTTCGTGTGTAATACGTTCTTCCACCGAAGGTTTGAGTTGTATATCCTGCCAAGCGCTTGGGCTGCGTTTTAATCGGTATTTTATCGGATGATTTGGTAATGTGTACGCCCATTGATCGTATTTTCTTGAGTCGATCTGCGAGTGTTTTCCCTTTTCCAAGTTGAATAACATTGGTATATCTAGTGGCACTTAGACTTTTTTTTTGTTGAATACTTTTGAGTTGCAATGCTTTTCCGCCCATCACATCAGCTTCCTTTTCTAAACTGGCATTGTCGTTAATTTTGGCGCTTCCCACTGTTTTTGTAGGTCGTACACGTCCTTGTTTTTGTTGTACTACATGCCAGGCTTCGTGCGGCACGTATTTTTCTTGTCCAGAAGCCACATGAATATGATTTCCTTGTGCATAAGCATGCGCATTGAGTTGTGCAGGTTTGTGGGAATTGTAATGTACTTTTACATCATCAAGTGAATGACCAGAAAGTTGTTCAATTCCAGATTTTAAATTATTGGGTAAGCCTGTATTGTTTTTTTGCTGTTGAATGACTGTTGCGGTGCGATTGTCTTCCAGCACTTTTCCTTTGCGTTGATGCGCCGCTGCTGTCGCTGTATTTTTTTGAATCGATTTTTTCTGAAGTTCGGAGTTCATAAGGTCAAGTTTTCTAAAATTTTAATCAAGAAAGATCGTATCTGTGGCAACAATGACAGGACTTTTTCCACCTTCATAATCCAACGCAGAACAATAATTGTATCCTTTGATATAATCTTTGAGTCTTTCCAAATGTGGATCATGATATTGTAGTGCTACTTCTTGTCCAGTAATTAAACGTCTTACATATACGTTGTAAAAAGGATATTCCGTAAATAGATCGTCATCATAGGCGAGTGCTGCTTCTGGGTCTACATCGTAGCGACGATTTCTGTTTTTATAATTTACAATTCCCAAGGCTACTTGCCTGTAAAAGTGGTGCAGGATTTTTTGAAAAGGTGTCGTTTCACTCGAACCAATTAAAAACACACGTCTACTGGTAATTAGATAGCCAATTACATTAAAGTTTTCATCAACGGTACAACTGTTAAGCGCTTCTGCAATGATGATATTTCGCTGTGCTTTGGGAATGTCTTTTCGCCACGAATTCATCACGAGTAATTGTGAATGTTCTTTGAGTAATATTAATTCTTCAATATCCATAAACGCCTATTTTAATGGTTGAGTAATGGTTTTATTTTCCTTTTTCATTTCACGACGTATTCCGGTAATGAGCTCTTGTTTTTGCACGACATGATCGCCACGTTGAATAGCTGCCAAGGCACAGTAACGCAGCACATTGATAATGGCGCCGCCTGCAAGTTCATAGTTTTCAGCAATGTAGTATAAGTCAATATCTGCCGCCAAGGTACATCTGCCAGAAAATGCTTTTTGCCACAGTGACAATCGTTCTTCAATGGAAGGCATTTTAAAGTGTATGATGGATTGGAATCTTCTGGAAAAGGCTTGATCCATATTGGCGCGCAAGTTGGATGCTAAAATGATGAATCCTGGGAAATCTTCAATGCGTTGCAACAGATAAGCTGTTTGCTGATTGGCATGACGATCATTGGACGAATTCGCCTTGGTTCGCTTCCCAAATAAAGCATCTGCTTCATCAAAAAACAGAATCCAATTTTGATGTGCTGCCGTATCAAAAATGCGCGATAGGTTTTTTTCCGTTTCTCCAATGTACTTGGAAACAATCATCGATAAATCTACACGATAGACATCCAATCCTAAATTTTTCCCCAAAAGCGATACTGTCAAGGTTTTTCCGGTTCCTGGCGGACCGTGAAACAAAGCGCGATATCCACGTTTGAGACGTTTGGACAATCCCCAATCTTCCATCAATACATCTTTGTGCTCCAACCAAGTTTTTAGCTCAGCTACTTGCTCCATAATATCAGGATTGAGCACAACATCGTCCCACTCCAATTCGGTGGTTATTTTTTGTGCAGGAAAGCTTGTACTGTGTTCTAGTTTTGGTTTTTCCCCAGTAATAAAATAGTGCAACCAACGATGACTTATGCTCAAAACACCATTAAATTTTGGAATGTAATGTTCGGTCATTTCCAGTGTTAACACGTGTTCTTTTTGAAATACATGCTCGTTTTCAAAAAAGGAAAGTGTTTGTAAACGCCACTCAGGATTTAGTGCTGTAATAAGAAATAATAACGTTTGTCCTGTGGGCAAAAAACCACTGTGATTTTTATCGATGATGCCACCAAATTCCGTAAATCCTCTATTATAGATACTGTTTTGACCGAAAAAAATATCTAATGCTTCTGGTTGAATGTGTGGTGTGATTGCTAAAATTAATGCAATGCGCTCAATGCTGTTTAAATTCCATTCTTCTATGGTATTGGTATATGGCGAATCCATTTCCGATACATCGGGCATAGGAATATCTGTCCAGTGAATATCTTCTATATCTTCATGTTGCAAATACGTACTAATGACTTGATTGATGACCTCTTGCAGCCAATCAATCTCCTCTAAAAGTGATATGATATACGCATTAGTTTCCATGATGGGTAAATAGTTTTTCTACATCGTCCAAATTGGCATCTGCCCAATCAAAGTATTGCAGCGCAGTATTTGGGTTTAGCTGATTTGCTTGCAACATGTCTAAAACACTGGCTTGCGTACTTCTGGAAGCTGGTGTTGTAATTGAAAGCTGATCATGGAAAAAATCGTATTCATAAAAGTTATTTACCCACATCGGAATTTGCATTTGATCGGAAATAAGATCGCTGATAAATACTTCTAATTTTTCTTGCCTTACGATGAGTTTTTTTGCCTTAAAAAACGTAGGTCTTCGCTTGTCTTCTCGATGATAAAATTCAATATCTCTCGCTTGAATTGTCTTGGCATTGGAGTCTCCAAAGATGTCTACCAGACCGAAATTTTCAGATTCAGTAGCAATTTCAAGTTCTGCTTTTTTGGAACCTGCAATGGCCAATGTCCAAGATTCTGTTGTGGCACATTCGGTAGCAATGTAGAGCTCTCGAAACGAATAGAGTGTTTGCGTCATTTTGATGATTAGTTGCTGTTGCAAATCACTCCAATTAGCTATTTTAACAGATTCGGGCGCACTACTTTTAAAGAAGAAACTTCCAAATCTGTCAAACGCTAATACTTGCTTGCTAAACTCAAAATCACCTTCAATAGGATTGTGTCCGCTATCGCGTCCGGAGTACGGTTTGGTAACACCTTCGCTGAAATTCCAGCCAGAAGGATTGAGTTTAATTCTATTTTCTAAAGTTACATCATCAATATGAATTACATTTTTCCGAAAGATATTCCCTAGCACAATAATTTCTCCGTCTCGTATCTGAAAGAAATCACCTGGATATATGTTTTGACGCAATAGTTTTGTGGGTATAAAACCATTAGTTCGGTTGTAAAAACTTCTGTAAAATTTGTTAAATACATCATTCATACGTGTGCTGTTTAGGGAAGTGATGTCGTGGTTGCTTTACAAAAAAGTTTACATCACTTCATGGTTGATATCTTTATGTATAGTGCATGAGTTTGATTCAAAAATATGTCTCAAACTCATGTCAATATACTGAAAATTAAGAAGCTAATGCTGCTGCGTTGGCAGCGGCAAGTCCGGCTTGTAATGAACTTAATTTTATCTCTGCTGTTTGTAAAGACGCTTTGGCATCGTTTAACTGCGCAGTATTGTCATCAGAAGCTTTTAATACTTCATCGTACATATTGCTCGTAATGTCATACGCTTGGTATAAATAGTGTTGAAGCGATGTGTTTTCAGTGGTCATGTCGTTTTCTACTTTGTCAATCTGAGTTCCGGTAATGAACTCGTATAACTTGGTCGCTTGCAACAATTCCAACGATGACGCAGATTCTGATTCGATTGTCGTAGCCTGCGAAGCAAACACAGATTCCAATGCTACTAAGGTTAAAGCCACGGCGTTGTTTGCATCTGAACTTGCTTGTGTAACCATGGTTACCAATTCATCCGAAATTAGTGGATTGATCGCTTTTTTGCGAATTACTAAATTGGATAGCTTATTGATCACTTCTGCTGAATAAATCAGTTTGTTGACTACGGTATTGATTTCAACAGCTACATTTTTAATGCTCGTTTCTGCAACCGAAATTTCATTGTAGGTTACGCCTGAATTGTCATATAAATCTTTGGCGTTATTCACTACAGTATCTACATCGTTTTTATTGCTCAACGCTTGTGCTTTGTTGGCTTCTGCGGTTGATAATTCTCCTGCAAGTTTTGTTGCCTTGTCCGTTAACGAATCTACAATTGCTTGGTATTGTTCTACTTCGTGTTCGGCATTTAAGACTTCTTGCGTTAGAAAGTCAATTTCTTGCTTTTTTCTTTCCGTGATTCCATACCTTACTGGTGCTGGATTTGATGGTATTATTACGGTTTCTCTACTCATGATGTTTCACTTTTAGGATTGATTTATTGAAGTTTGTTTAGGATACGCAACGCCTGATTTTGCATACGGATCTTGGTACTTAAATGCATCTGTGTGTTGGAAATCAGACAGTGCATTGGTGAACTGTGTATTGATACTTTCATCAGGATTGTTGCTGATGGAAATTACCGCTGGAATGTAACTGTTTAGGTTGATCAAACGATTTCCGAAGTTATCCGTAGTTTCTGGAGCTAATGTCACTTGTTTTGGATAAAACTTGTAGCCGCGTGAAAGTAAAATTAAGTCTCTGATGAGTTGTCCAAAGTCAGCCAATAAGTTTTCGAGTGATTTTTTTACAACTTCCTGAATTACAGATTCAATCATATTGATGATGTCTTGCATAAATTGCTCTACATCTACATTTGGACCTGATTTCTTTTTGGAATAATTGGTAATGTCACTGTTTAATTTTTTCGCTTTGTCATCGCCTAATTTATCCCACACTTCATTGGCTTGTCGCATTAAATATGCTAGCAAGGTCATGGTTCCTTCAGATGCATCTGTATAACTGCCCGCAGGAATGTCTTGCGAAATAGTTAAATTGAAGAAGAAACCTGGCTGAATATGTGCCTCGTTAGCAATGACAGCCGCTTTTTGCTTCTTGAGTACAGTTAACTGATTGTTGAGTAATTTTTCTCGTTGTGCATCTGAGATACCACTGGAATTTGACTTTGAAGTTTTTTTGCTTCCTGCTTTTGCAGTTTCTTTGGCAACTTTTGCCTGTGTTTGATTGGTGGTATTGGTACCTTTTAATGCTTCAATTTTTGCCTGTACTTCCTTAATTTTGGTATCGTACAACTTTGTCAGCTGCTCTCTGTCTTTTACCTCTTCATCAATGTATTTCAATTCTTCATCAGTTAGTAAACCGCGGACCAATTCTTTGTTGTTTGGCAAGAATACACAACGATACTCAATATTATTAAGCATTTCCTTGCCAGCTACTTGTAAATATGCTGGATTTTCAAATACACCAAACTGAATAACATTGTTAGCATCTGGTGGAACAATTCCTCCTGAATCTACTGAATTTAGTTGATTCTTCAAGCTAAACATCATGGATGGTGCCGACAGGTAATCGTCAAAGTTGTTGATCGATTTTTTGTATTGCATAGTAAATACTGTCAGTACAAAAATGACATATTCTTTGCCTTTTGTGAGGTCTTTCCCTTCAGAATCTTGCAGGTATGGAATGGAATTTTGATCCTTGTCTTCTGATTTTTTGATCGCTATTTGCTGTACTATTCCATCTTTATTATCATCACTTGGCGTAATGGTAATATAACGATTTGCATATCCTTCGGTTATCAATCCTTCCGCATCATTGGTACTAAACGTACTGCTTTTGCTATTTTCCACCAACATGATATAATAGTTCTGTACAGGATATCCCAATGGGAACGAACCACCATCTGGCGCTTGCAAATTGAAAGCACTTTTGTAATTGTTGAACGAAACTGTATACGTATCGTGATTTCCAATATTGATTGGCGTTGTTACTTCTAAATTAAGGTTTAACTCGCTGTTGTTTAAGTTGTATGCTTCTAAGGTTGCATTGTAGGATACACTGTAATCTTCCAATTCACCTTCAGCGGCTTTTTCCTTGGTATTGGCATCTGCCAATTCAGCACTTTGCGTAGCCAATAAGGTAGTAGTATCATTAAATTGTTGGGTGAGTACTCCCAATAAATCTTTGATAGATGTATCTGTCACTGTAGCTTTGTCTGCCAAGGTATTGGTGGTTACTTCGGCAATAGCTGCAGAAGCTTCCATACTGTGCTGTGACGCTTGTTCTGCATCATACGCGGTATCGTTCATTAATACATAGGCTTTGTTACTTTGTGCATAAATATCCGTGTCGTAATCTGCGGCGTTTACAATGCTAAAAATGCTTCCTGCATCACTGGCTAATTTTAAGATAGCGTTGGCTGCAATTTGAACATTCGCGGCAGCTACCGATGTATTGGTGACTGATTTTGCGGTGTAATCTTTGGCATTATTTGCAGATTGCAACACATTTGTAGACAAGTCACTGTCAATGATTGCCTGCTCGTGTACTTTCTTTTCATATGCGTACTTTGCCGTAGTTATTTCCAAGTCTTCGGCTGTGGTAATTCGCGCACCTTGTGCGTAGTAGAGAGAAAACATGGACGCTTCCAGTTTTGCTTCTACATTTTGTAAGTCTAATTCTTGTGCGCTCAATGATGAGACAACACCCGAATGTAGATTTTCATTGTAAGAACTCATAAATTTTATTTTTTAGTTTGTTAATTAAT
>JBCCLS010000044.1:0-10861 GCA_039026835.1 Bacteroidota bacterium
AAAATTGAATTTGACAATCCAGGTACTAAAGATATCTATGCAACTCCTTTAAAGGAAATAAAAGAAAAAGAAGAAACGAAGAAAAAATCCAAACCAAGATTTAAACCTAGTAAATTTATCAGAAAAAGACTAAGGGGAAGCGTAAAAACGAGTCCTAAAGCTCCAAAATCAACCACGATAAAGAAAAGGAGGTTTAAACGTACAGGAACTAGTAGTGATTTTAATTGGAAAACATTGAGTGATAATTTAGAAAACAAAAATTATAATGATCCAAAAAGCAAGCAAAGACAAATCCTTAACTTCTTTTTGGAAAAAAGTAATACCGCTTTAAATTTTGACAGTCAAACTGCTGAGGCCATTGCTGCTATTGCTTCAGATTTAATGAAAGGTAGTAAAGGTGGGCGACACTTTCTAAGGGAAGCAGATAAGAAAGTGAAAGAAAGTCAACAAAATTTCAGCTTTCATCAGGTTTTTTCTGGAGATAAAGCATTGTATCAACCTGCTAAATCTGGTGGGCGTAAGTTGGTAACAGACATGACATCGGAGATAGAACTAGAAGCCAACAGAGTATTAGGAGACAATAATTGCCTGTTCAATGCTATTGCACTTGCTGCTGGCAGAAGACTGCCAAATTTAGGAGAGTTAATGCGCATTCGCGAACGTATTGGCAGCTTCGGAAATAGCCTGTATGCAAATCATGCAAATATTGCAATCATACGGGATGTGCTAGGTATACATAATGACATTTCAGTCATATATCCACCTCCTAAACCTTCTGAAGATTTTCCTGGCACTAACAATGGGCCTACGTTGCTTATATATCATGTAAATGGAAATCATTTCACACATATTATGCCAAACTTACCATAGTGTCTGTAAGCGATGTTTCATAATCATAAAATACAAACGAATATTTCTCAAATCTACAGAAGGTGCAAAACATAAATCCACTACTTTTGTGGCTTCACAAAAAGCCCATCTTTTTATGCTGAAACAAGCCATTCAATTTATGATGATAAGCGCCATTGGTTTTGCGTTTTTGAATGCCATTGTAAAGTATTTAGGTGATTTTAATGCGTATCAAATTGTATTTTTCAGATCTATTGGCACCTTGTTTTTCACCATTCCTTTGCTGTTAAAAAACAACATTTCTATGTTTGGAAATAAAAGAATATTGCTTGTACTGCGTGGAATTGTGGGCGTCACCTCCATGGCGTTGTTTTTTATGTCTATCAAATATTTGCCTATTGGCTCGGCAGTTTCGTTGCGCTATATCTCTCCTATTTTTGCGGCTGTTTTTGCTTTGTTTATTCTAAAAGAAAAAATCAAATCGGTACAATGGTTATTTTTCTTAATTGCCTTTGGCGGCGTGGTAATTTTAAAAGGATTTGATACGCAAGTCAACACCACAGGATTACTTTTAGTATTAGCTTCTGCGTTTTTTAGTGGCTTGGTATTTATTATTATTCGAAAAATTGGCGCGCAAGATCATCCGATTGTCGTAGTAAATTATTTTATGGTCATCGCGTTGATTGCTGGTGGTTTGTTGTGTATTCCGTATTGGAAAACTCCCGTTGGTTGGGAATGGGCGTTACTCTTGAGTTTGGGTATCTTTGGCTATGTAGGACAATTGTACATGACCAAAGCCTTGCAATTGGCAGAAACCAACAAAGCCGCACCTTTGAAATATATTGAAGTCATTTTTACCATGCTCATTGGACTGAGTTGGTTTGGAGAAACCTATACTCTTTGGAGTCTGCTCGGAATTGTACTGATCATCATAGGTTTAACCTTGAATACGTATGCAAAAGCGAGAAAATAAAAAACACTCACGATTGCTCGCAAGTGCTTTTAAAGTTATCGTTAAAATAACTAACTAATTGTCTTTTTCATATTATTTTAATCTGAGTTCGATTAATAAAAATCATTTTATTACTCATAATTAGTTGATAAAGATATAGTTGTCAGTTCAAGCATTGCTGAAAGCACCGAGCGAAGCTCATGAGAACACTTTGAAATCATAGGCATCTCATGAGCTACGCTCGGTATCTACGATAATACTCGATGTGACATGTGTATAACTTTATGAAAATCTAAATTGATATCAAATTACTTTAAGGTAATTGGGAACTCTGCAATCGTCGTATCCCAACCTATTTTTAAGTGTACTGTGTTTTTGCTTTTTTCGTATAATACAATGGATAATTGTTCGATTTCTTTGTCACTTTTTTGTGTTGGAACCGTAATACTTGCCACATCTTTTGAGGCGTCATACGAGTAATTTCCCCAACCATCATTTTCTGAATTGATTTTCAAGGTCCATGAATCTTTTGTAGGAATGATAACGGCAGAATAACGACCTGCTTTTACTTTTGTATCACCAATCATGACATCAGTCATAAATAAAAATTCGGTAGATTCATTCGCGCCTACACGCCATGCTTCTCCAAACTTTAACAAACCGCCAAACACGTCTCTTCCTTTTTTAAACGGACGTGCATAAATCACTCTGATTTTTGGTTCCAATGCTTTTTTCTGTTCGGCTGTTTTGGCAAAAGCTCGCTTTGGAGCGTTTGTTGGATAATGTGCAATGTCGGTCGGACTCTTATCTACTTTTGGAAATTTTTGTGCGTTTACGGTACTAACTGCTGCAAAAAATGCGAGCAACATGATGATTTTCTTCATGATTACTTATTTAAATTGATTACGTTTTCTGTTTCTATTCTCGATAGTTCTTTGAGACTTCCTTTTTCATATAAAGCTGGCAAATCTTTCAACGGTGTGCCCACTTCTGCTTTGTAATTGATGTAATCTTGAAATGTAATTCCATCAACTACACGCACATTGTAAGCGCTTCTAAAACGAACGCCGCCGCCATTAACGTGGTAATTATATGCTAAATAGTCTATCTTTTTTGTTTCTTGATTGATCCAATAGTGATATTCATCTTCAAAATCTTCGCCGCCACCTTCTTGATCAAACGTTACTTTTAATACATCATATTTTTTGCCTTTTATCGTCGTTTCCTCCACATAGCTTTCATTTACAGACACATCGCCTAGTTTGTAGGGCAAAGTGGCAAAATAAATTACAGAATTAAGAGCAGATTTTGCACTATTTTTTTCCTTTTCGGGAATTGCAACAGTTTTCGAATTTACTTGACGTGAAAATTTTTCGTTTTGAATGATATCTTTAATATTACGACCATCTTTTACACTTTCAACTGTGTATGTATAACCATTTCCTCCTGTTTTAAACGTATATGTTTTACCTCGAAATACAAACTGATAGTGCGCAGTGCTATATGAAATAATACCGCCATGAGCTTTGATAGCTGCTTGAAGAATTTCTGTAGCTTTATCGACTACTTTGGGAATTTCCTTTTGCACTGTTTCAGAAACAACTGCAGTATCAGGTGACGTAGGCTTTTTGTTTGAATCACAAGCTGTGAAACTACAAATGAGTGTAAGTAGTAGAAGAGCTGAAAGGTTTTTTTTCAAAACTGAATGGTACTTTAGGTTTGTGTTATTCGTTGTTAGTTTGGTCAATTTGTCGAATAAAATTACAAGCCTTGCTTTTTTTAACACAATTTAACGTTTCTTAAAAATCCCAAATAATTCTTTGCCTGCTCGCGGCGCAATAGAATTATGTGCTTTCTCAAAGGTTTTGACCTCAAAATATGGTTCAAAATAGATAAGATATTCTACTTTGCTTCCTCCAAAAGGTGGATTTGAAATATCATCCGTCAGCGGGAAACTAAACCACAATCCTGCTAACTTTCCCCCAGAATGTAATAAGGAATACATTTTTGCTGCGTAATTTTTGCGGGTTTCGGGCAATGGCGGAAACGAACAGAAAAACGTTTGCTCCAAAATCAAATCGTAGATTCCTGTATGTTTAAAAAAATCTTCACAGATCAATTGTTTCGAAGGGAAGTCTGGATTTCGTAGCTGAAATTCTTGCAGCGGATTTTCGGAAATGTCCAACACATACACATTGGCAAACCCTTGCTGCCACAAATATTCTGCTTCATACGCATTACCAGCGCCAGGAATCAAGATTTTTAGACTTTTATTTGTTAATTGATCAATATATGCTTTCAAAGGCGTAGATGGCGCACCAATATCCCAACCTGTCTGGGATTCTTGGTAACGCTGTGACCAATAGTGTTTTGTTTCTTCTGAGTTCATTCTTTCAATTTTTTATGTAAAGTTCCGAAAAAGAAATTAGTTTTTTTGGTTTTGGCTGTTGGCTTTTAGTTGATTCATTTTCGAAACTTAAACTACTAAACGTATAAACTTGTAAACTATTTTTACCACAAATTCACGAATGTCTTTTTTTGCTGTTAGCTTCTAGCCGCTAGCTTTTAGCAAATGTTTTTTCGAAACTTAACCTTCTACACTTATAAACTCGTAAACTTTTATAACCACGAATTCACGAATGTTTTTATTGCTCTTAGCCTTTAGCCGCTAGCTTTTAGCAAATGTTTTTCAGAAACATAAACTACTAAACCTATAAACTCATAAACTTTTATAACCACAAATTCACGAATGTTTTATTTTTTGCTTTTAGCTTCTGCTACTGGCTTTTAGCAAATGTTTTTCAGAAACATAAACTACTAAACCTATAAACTTTTATAACCACGAATTTTTCTTACTTTTTGCCTCTGGCCACTGGCTTTTAGCAAAATGTTTTTCAGAAACATAAACTACTAAACCTATAAACTCATAAACTTTTATAACCACAAATTCACGAATGTCTTTTTTTGCTGTTAGCTTCTAGCCGCTAGCTTTTAGCAAATGTTTTTCCGAAACATAAACTACTAAACCTATAAACTCCTAAACTTTTTTTACCACGAATTTTTCTTACTTTTTGCCTCTGGCCACTGGCTTTTAGCAAAATGTTTTTCCGAAACTTAAACCACTAAACTTATAAACTCATAAACTTTTACAACCACAAATTCACGAATGTCTTTTTTTGCTCTTAGCCGCTAGCTTTTAGCAAATGTTTTTTCAAAACCTAAACTACTAAACTTATAAACCCATAAACTTTCGTAACCAAAAAACCCTCGCTTCATTTGAAACAAGGGTTTGTGTGAATAATTAGATAACGATATGTTGACTCAAAAAACGTGCATATGTTATTCTATATAATCAAATTTTTAGTCGTCACAGGCATCAAATGCTGCGATTAATTCATCTTCGCTATTGATCGTAGCTTGTGTACCATCAGTGTATTCTATAGTCATTGGGAACGTAATTGTGAAGAATGCATCATTTGCCAATCCATCTAAAAATGTAATGAATTCTGTATCATTATTTACTGTCGTTACATTTCCTGAATCATCAACCAATGTGAGCGGGAATACAATTTCAAAACAGTTTACAACACAATCAGTACATGGCTCAATGTCAAAACAATCGTTGTATAAGGCATCAAAGTCTTCATCACTATTGATGGTAACTACTGCAGCTCCTGTTGCCGTTTGTGCAGTCACTGTAATCGGATATACAAACCCTACTGCATCTTGTACTGTAAATAATTCGTATTCGTCATTCACAACCACTGTGCTTCCATCTATTGTAGCTACACTTAAAGGAAAATTAAATTCAAAGCAATCATTTAAAAAAGGATCATCTCCTGAATTGCCCCCGCCAGGTGGATTTCCAACATTACCAGTTCCTGAAGCATCTTGGAAACACGCTTCTAAAAGCGTAATGATCTCTAATTCATTGTTGATGGTTTGAACAGTGCCATCACTTAAAGTAACATCTACAGGAAATACTAAGTAATATCCTAATGCTTCATAGGTATCTGAATCTTGTTGATTGGTTATTGAAACCACTTCATTGCCATTTGAAACAGAGAACGGAAAATTTAAAGTAAAGCAATCTTCAAGAATATTGTTATTATCATTATTATTTTCAAAAATAGCTTCTGCTTGTCCAGTTGAAGCAGCACTTCTAGCATAATCAGTCATATTTGACTTAATTGTAACTTTTGCTTCAGTATTTGATTGTGGGTCTTCAGGGATGACATCTGTGTTGTCGTTACTACACGAAAAAGTGCACAACACAAGTGCTAGAATCATTGAGAGTTTTAAAAAATTTTTCATACATATTTTAGTTTAGAATTGTTTGTTTTTGGATGTTTGAATTATAGACAACCGCATTCATATTCACCCTACCTTTCTAAAATATTTTTCTAAAATTAATTTTTAAAAACCTAATTATCAATTATTTAAAAGTTAAATTTTTTTATCTATTTTTGAACAGTTCAATCATTCAACTCAAAAAATACCACCTTGAAACCTGAAAAATCTGTTTGTGAGACTGAAAATTTTGATGCGCTTTTTAAGCAACACTCAAGAACCTTGCGCAACTATATTTTTTATAAATGTGGCGATGCAAATTTGGCAGAAGATTTGGTCCAAGAAGCGTATATTAAGCTGTGGCATAATTGTAAAAAAATTCCGTTTGCCAATGCGTTGTTCTTTTTAAAAAGAGTCGCTAATAATGCATTTTTGAATGTAGTGAAGCATCAAAAAATTGTGTTGCGTCACGAACAAACAAAATCATCCGAAGTAGATGTGCAAAGTCCTGAATTTTTATTGGAAGAAAAGGAATTCCTGCAAAAATTAGAAAATGCCATTGCCAGTTTGTCCGAGAAACAACGCGAAGTTTTTTTATTAAATCGAATCGACAAAAAAACCTACAGCGAGATTGCCCTATTTTTAGATATTTCCAAAAAAGCAGTTGAAAAACGCATGCACAATGCACTAAAAGTGTTACGAAAAGAAATTGGTGATATATAAAAGTTAACTATTTTGGGGTAACACCACAAAGCGTTCAAAAGAAATTATTAAAACATTTCGACGCTAGCGTTGGTCCATTTTAAATCTCGATTATCGAGAAAGGTAGGGTAAAACAAAATTGAGTTGTCTATAAAATTAAGCGAGCATCATGAATAATGAAGAAAAAAATATAGATTTAGCAAAATGGCTTAGTGGAGAATTGACTCCTGAAGCACAACAAGCTTTTGAGCAATCGGAAGATTTCAAAGCGTATGCTAAGATCATCAACGCCACGGAAAAACTAAAAGATCCTGCGTATGATGAAGCTGCTGTATTGGCTAGTATTAAAGAAAAAATTAGCTCGCAACCCAAAGTGAAAACCTTCAATTTTCGCTATGTGTATGCTGCCGCAGCTTCTTTGGTCATTTTATTTGGATTGTACTTTTTCCTAAAAAATTCTGCCACTACTACAATTAAAAGTAGTTTTGGGAATCAGCTCGCTATCAATCTTCCTGACGGTACCGAAGTCATTTTAAATGCCAAGTCAACGTTAGATTACGATAAAGACACATATAAACATACACGAACACTACATTTAGATGGTGAAGCCTATTTTAAAGTCAGCAAAGGTTCACCGTTTACCGTCATTACAGACGAAGGAACTGTGGAAGTGCTAGGCACTGAATTTAATGTAGATACAAATACAAATTTCTTTGAGGTACAATGCTTTTCTGGAAAGGTGAATGTGACCAACTCCTCAAATGTTGCACATATACTTACCAAAGGAAAAGCCGTGAGAACCTACAATGCTACCGTAACCAACTGGACATTCAACCCAACGGAGGAAACTTGGATGTCTGGTTTGAGTTCGTTTACCGAAACACCATTATCCGAAGTGTTAGACGCTTTGGAAAATCAATATGAAATTGTCATAAAAAACAAGCAAGAGTTTGCACAAGAGCGTTTCACAGGACGTTTTGTAAACAACAATCTCAACGAAGCGTTGCAAACCGTTTTTGAAGCCATGGATATTGAATATAAACTGAATACTAACATTGTGACGCTGTCTAAACAATAAATGAAAGCGTATTGGGTATATGTGCTGTTGCTCTGTGTTCAGGTTGCCTATCCGCAACAGCAAACCAAGAGGTACCAAAATACGCCACTCAAAACTGTATTGATAGCTGTTGAAAAACGGTTTGAAGTAAGTATTTCCTACAACTCTAGAATTGTAAAAGGAAAAACCATCACACTACCACAATTGCCAGAAACACTTTCCGAAACTTTACTGGTAATTACCCAACAAACAACATTGATATTTCGAAGAATTTCGGCCACATCGTACATTCTCAAAAGACAACCGAGAGCTAAAAATGTTGAACGCACCATCAATTTGGAAGAAGTGGTAATTGCAGACTATTTAACAACCGGATTTTCCAAAACTATTGATGGCGCTATTGAAGCAACACCTAGAGATTTTCAAGTGTTGCCAGGCTTTGTAGAACCTGATGTATTGCAAAGTGTACAACTCATTCCTGGTATTCAAAGTCCCGACGAAACCTCTACTGGACTGAACATTCGTGGCGGAACGCCAGACCAGAATTTGATGCTGTGGGACGGTATTAAAATGTATCAATACAATCACTTTTTTGGAATGATTTCCTCTTTCAACCCGTATTTAATTGACAATGTTTCCATCTATAAAAATGCGGCACCTTCTCGGTATGGAAACCATATTTCGGGTGTGATTGATATTGAATCGTATTCGAAAATTCCAAAAAAAACCAACGTAAGTTTGGGTACCAATATGATTTATGTGGATGCGTTTGTCCAACAACCCATCGGCAAAAAAGTAGCGGTGATGGCTTCCTTTCGTCGTTCGTATTCGGATGTATTTGAAACCGTAACTTTTGATGAATTTTCAGAACAAATATTTCAAAACACCAAAATCACAGACAATACAGGTACCTTTAATGATGTGCTTTCGCGTACCAATAACTCCTTTTATTTTATTGATTTTACGGCAAAAGTCATTGCTGAACTTTCGGAAGATACGCAGCTAGAAGTCAGTTCAATTTTATCTAGAAACGAACTCGATTTTATATCGCAGTTTGACGAAATCAATCGACGTACTGATGATGAACTGTATATTAATAATTTTGGCGTTGGAGTTTCCTGGAAACAACGTTGGCAAAAAAACCTAACTTCTGAAGTGAATCTGACCACTACGCAGTACGATTTTGAGTATTTGGGTGAAGAATTATTGTCTAATTTGTTTGATTACGAAACCATCAAAGAAAATGGCGTCTCTGAAATTGGACTGCATGCGCAAGCGGAATATACGCTGAACAAACAGCATCGTTTTATCGGCGGATACGAACTTATAGCAAACGAATTAGATTATACCATCGGACAACAATCAGATGTGATATTTGATCCAGATTTTTTGGTGACTTCTGAAAATTCTCAGAATACAATTCATGCTATTTTTGGCGAACATCGTTTTAAGTGGGACAATTGGACCATTTTTTCAGGAATTCGTGGCAGTTATGCGACGGAGTTGGGCGATTTCTTTTTGGAGCCTCGAATTCATGTGAGTCACAAAATCAATGACAATTTCAATGCGGTTTTTTCTGCGGAACGTCAATATCAGTTTGTGAGTCAGATCACGGAGTTTGAAACGCAAAGTTTCGGATTGGAGAATCAAGTTTGGGTATCGCCAGATGATGAAATTCCCGTATTGCGCAGTGAACAAGTGAGTTTGGGCGGAAATTTTCAGTACGATTCTTGGAATGTAGATGCAGAAGTATATTACAAAAAAATTAGCAATTTAACATCGCTCACACGCGGATTTGACATTGAAGAAACTGGGCTTTCTATTGGTGAGAGTACAGTTACTGGGTTGGATGTGTTGGTAAAAAAGCGCTTCTACAATTTTACAAGTTTACTCAGTTATGCATTCACCCAAAACGAGTTTCAGTTTGACAATTTAAACAACACCAATCCGTTTGACGGAAATTTTGATATTCGGCATTATGTATCGGTAGTACAATCGGCAAAATTTGGCAATTTGGAATTATCATTGGGTTGGCGATATCGCACTTCGCGTCCGTATACATTGGCAACAGGTTTGGAAGGTGACACTGCAGATACTATTACTATTGTGTATGGCGAACGAAATGCAGAACGTTTGAATCCATATCATCGGTTGGATTTCTCTGCAAAGTATGAAATCAAGCCTTTTAAAAATAACGATATGAAGGCTTCCTTTGGAGTTTCACTGTTGAACATTTACAATCAGAAAAACATTTTAAACAGAAATTACCGTGTCATTTTAAACACTCAAAACGCCGAATTCCAATTGCGTACTATTGATAAGATTTCGTTGGGCAGAACACCAAATTTTATGGTGAGAGTGGAGTTTTGATGTGAATTATTATCATAAAACAAGTGATTTTGAGGAATAAAGATTGTTTCAAGAAAATGTATACGTTTATTTAAAAATAGAGCCCGCAAGCTGTTCTCGATACATTTTTCACTACGTTTTACTCCGTAAAAAACACTCGAACTGACGTTTGGTGTTTCAAATTCAATTTCGAGTTTAACTTCGAGTGAAATTTCGAAGAAATTTAGTATCGAGAAGTAGTTGATTGCAATGTTTCAATTTGAAAATGTACCAATGTATCAATGAGTTTCAAAGGAAATTATAAATTTTTATTAGAAACAGATTGCCACGCTGCACTCGCAATAACGTTTCAAAAACTTCAGATTTATTACTAAAAAACTTTTACTCTAACTCGCGCGTTGGCGTCGTAGAAAAGTAAGAATGAGTTTGAGGTGAAGCGTGCAAAGCAAAGCGCGCCCCAACTGTATCCCAAACTTTCAAGAGGACAGCTTCACCGGGTTGCATGTCCGGGAACGTAACCCATTGATGCTTGGGATTGTCATACACAAGTGAGGTTTCACCCGTCCTGTCGGTATACTGGAGTTTCGCCACTATGATATCCTTGGGCTCAGTCGTAGTCCAATCGACAAAAGCTAGCGGATCTCGCTCTACTGGCTTCAAAG
>JBCCLS010000045.1:0-10760 GCA_039026835.1 Bacteroidota bacterium
ACAAAATGTAATGACTGTACATTTTGTTCGATACTGTACGATTTGAAACTCAGCGATAATTGTCGATTGTTGATGTAGATTCTATATTTTGCTTGAAAATACTGTTCTATTCCTTTTTTATCCTCTTCTGTTAAATTTACTTGTTTCGCTCTGATAAACATGGTATTGTTGATAACAGGCGTAAAATCATCAATAAAAACATTGCATTTCATTTGTATACTTTTTGAAGCTACATCATACTTAATTTCAGAAGACGTCAACTTCATCGGATGCACTGTTGAACGTTCTGTTGAAGCCGTAAACAAGAGCATTCCCATAAAAGCGAGTATACAATGGATATTAAATGTCATAAAGCAAATCTTTTAATGCAACTTTGTTGCAATAACAAATATATAAATTTAATTGCAATGTGAAGATGTTTTTTTGGGGAGTGACAAGTACAAAAGGTATGTATTTACACAATTAAAAATCGCAAAGGATTGTGAGCTGTAAAATTGTGTTTATTCCTGACGAAAGGTATAACTTAAGTTAAATTTTATAAATAACTTTGCATTCACCAAACGAATACATTACGGTCCATTGAATTGCAGCAAACCACAATATTTTCATAACTTATTTATTCTTGTACTACTCGTATTTAGTAGTTTTGGCTGTGAAATGATGGCTGAAAAACATTCAGAATCTCCTACGAAAACCTATGTTTTTATCGGATTGGTAGCGTTAGAAATTGCCTTTATTGCCTTTATTTTTATTACGCGATATGTAACACGAAATCATCATCATCACGATGAAGACGAGGAAGAAGAACTATAAGGTAGCTTGATTTTAGGTTTTATTCTTGAATGCCCAATTCTTTTCGAAATCGTGCAACATCTAAATTTTCTAGTAGTGTGACCAAATGTGGATACCATTTTTCGTGGTAACCAAATTCTGGTTTTCTAAACTCTGCAATGGCAGCTTCTTTGGTCCAATTTTCAAAAACAATGCGGTATGCTGCGGTAGTAATTCCAGTTCTATCGGAACCGTGCCAACAGTGAATGAGTAATGGTTTTTTGGCATTCTTTATGGCTTTTAGCACTTGTAAAATTTCATCCTCGTCTATGGCTTTTGTTTTTAGACGAATGTGTATCAGCGTTAAATCTGTTTTTTTGGCTTTGCCATTATCGTCTTTCAAGCGTCGTAAATTCAGTATGCTCACCAATCCTTTCTCTTCAAGTAATTGGAATCCTTTACGACTTGGTTGCTCAGATCTATATATAGAATCGTTGATTTTATACAGCTTTTTAAATGTTTTCAAAGGAACTTTTTCCGCAGGATTCGATTGTCCTACACAAATATGAAAACTGAGTAACATCGCGAAAGCTAAAAAATGAAAAAAGTACCGCATATATCATTGTATTTCTAACAAAATTAGGACTTATTTTCGTAAATTTATAATGCAAATTTAACAGTACTTTAGTTATTAAATATAAAGCGTATGCGTCTACATTCTCTACAACAAATAGACCAGAATATTGCTAAGAAAATGAGGACTTTGAGTGTCCCTGCATTGCGAATTTCATTTGGGATTATCTTCATTTGGTTTGGCATTTTGAAACCTTTCGGACTTTCTTCTGCGGAAGGACTTTTAAAAGCAACTGTAGCGTGGTTGCCTGTCGGTTCGCCAGAACAGTGGCTCATGATTATTGGTTGGTGGGAAGTTGTCATTGGAATCTTTTTTCTATTTAAATCTACCACACGAATTGCCATTGCATTGCTTTTTATGCAAATGATTGGAACCTTTATGCCATTGATTTTTATGCCAGAAATTACATTTCAAAATGGCAATTTGTTGTTGCCTTCCTTGGAAGGTCAATACATTATTAAAAATCTGATGATCATTTCAGGTGCCTTAGTGATTGGCGGCACATTTTTTAAAAGACAAAAAGCAAACAAATAATCATGCAAATACAATTACGACTCGTCATATTATGGCTTTTGTGTACTATCGGAATGATATTGCATTTTAATTATCATGTAAGCGAATTATTTTACGGCATTAATGTTGTTCGACCCGATGCAAATGGAGAAGTTCCTTTGGGTGTATTCATTATCCGATCTGTATTTTATCATCTGCCTTTTGTTTGGATTTTGCTCATCATGTATTACAAGACTATGTTTGTAAAAATAAGTTTGTTCATCACTAGTATTTTATATTCCGTAGCACATTTAGCGCATGTAATTGGTGAGCTCATGAAACCTAAATTTGATATTTCGCAAACTGCTTTGTTATTTTTAGTGTTGGCAACCGCGATTATTTTAACGAAAGAACATTTTCACTATTGGAAAAACAATTCAACATCACAAAATAAATAGTTATGGACGCAATGTTTGATCAGAAGTTTATGCAATATGCCGTTAATCATGTAAATGAAGATCACAAAGATGCTATGCTACATATTTTCAAGTCGGTCTACACAACTAAATGGGTTGTTGAAGTCACTTTACTTTTCTACAATGCCAATGAAATGTTTGTTGAAGTTAGCGACGGAAGTAATATGCAAGAGCAGTTTTCAATTTCGTTCCCAACACCACTAAAAAATGCAAAAGATTTTAGACCTGTTTTGATCGCTATGCTCAATGAAGCACGAAAGAGTTGAGGGTTTTTAAAATCCTATTAAACAATCTTTCTAGTAATCAAACACAAACAAGACAACTCCTCTCAAAACGTAACCGAAAAATTTCAGAAAATACAAGTTTTGCAAGACTTCGCGACTTTTATTTTTAAAAGAAGAAAACCAAATAGCATGGCAACAATTTAATTACGGTATTTCTGTAACATATTGCTTGTTATTCATTTGCCGCTTCTAAACTTTATCTCCTAATTTAGGTGAATACTATTTCCAGTAACACATATTTATAACATACTACTTTTTACAATATGTAAAGGATATGATTAACACCTATCATAAGATATATGTTTCATAATGAAAGTCCAACGAGTAGTCAAAAGAGAGCTTAGGGAACTCTATTTTGAATGTAAATCTTGATATTTTCTATACAAAACATGTATGTATCGAACCTGACACTTTACCAAAAAGTGATGTAGAATTTTAATATTTAACCATTAACAATTATTTAACCCATGAAAAAAAAGTACACTATTTGTTTCGTATTATTAATGGCTGTTCAATTTATGTTTTCACAAATTGAAACAATCTATTATCCAGAGGGAAATGCTAGAAAGGCTACCAAAAGTCTTGACAACACCCACAAGGCACAACAATCAATCACAATGCCAAGTTTCAACCTAAAAGCAATGATTGATGAAGATAAAAAGATAGAAGAATCCAATGAAGAACGACCGTATCGATTTGGAAAAGCTTTTGATGTTGGTATCAATGTCAACTTAAGCGAAGACAGTAAAAAAAGTAAAAATGGTAACGTTTGGTCAAGAGAATTTTATTCGAAAGGCGCGATTTCAATCAATTTTGTATTATCAAATTTACAATTAGCAGAAGGTGCTGAGTTGTACTTGTACAACGAAAGTAATACCGTAGTTTATGGTCCAGTGACGAGTGAAAACAATAAAAGTGAAGGTGTGTTTTTAACAGACCTTATTTTTGGCGAACGTGTAACTATGTATGTTAAGGAACCAAGTACTGCCAAAAATAGCAGCACATTTACCATAAAGCGTGTTGTGCATGCGTATCGAGGTTTTGATGGCGCAATGAATGGTGGAACACCAGGCGCTTCAGAATCTTGTAATAACAATGTTTCATGTTTTTATCCGCTTTGGTCAGCGCCAGGACGATCTGTAGCATTGATACTATTATCTAACGGGAACGAACACTGCAGCGGATGTATGTTAAATACAGTTGATAATAGCTTTCGTCCTTACTTTTTAACGGCTTTTCATTGTGCCGATTCAAATCAAAATGATGTTTTAAGTACTGCTGAACGAAATAATGCAGAAGATTGGATGTTCAAATTTGGCTTTAAACGTACAAATTGTGGAAATTCTAATCCATATTATAATTGGAGCACGAGCAATGGTGCGACTTTTAGAGCAGGCTGGGGACCAACTGATTTCTTATTGATGGAACTTGATAATTTTGGTAATCAAAATAATTATGCAGGAAGTGTCACATATGCAGGATGGGATAGACGTGCTACAGCGCCAATTAGTGGTGCATCCATTCATCATCCAGCGGGCGATTTGATGAAGATATCTGCTGAATACCATCCGTTTGGAGTATCAAGTTGGGGCGGCACTAACAATCACTGGCGTGTAAATTTTGATGATGGTGTAGTACAACACGGTTCATCAGGCTCACCAATATTCGATCAAAATCAACGAGTGGTGGGACAACTACATGGAAATCAAACATACAATCGATTTCAAAGCTATTGCTCTCAACCCAGAGGAGAATACGGAAGATTTAATGTCTCATGGACAGGTGGTGGAACCAATGCTACACGCTTGAGCAATTGGTTAGATCCTTGTGGTACAGGAGCGGTAACTACCAATACAGTAACAGGTATACGTTTAAGTTACAATAGTAACATTGGATGTTATCCAGTTAATTATTATGTTTTAAATCTTCCAGCTGGATCAACTGTAAATTGGACCAGTAGTAGCAACCTTACGAGAGTATCTGCACAAGGTGTGGTTCCTGGTCGTTTTCAGGCAAATGGTACAGGTAGTGCATGGGTACGTGCCACTGTGACTCCTGCAAATGGTTGTGGGAATAGTTATTATGTTCGTACCACTGGAACTGCTAACGGCGGAAGTTCAAGCCTGTCAGTGAATGTATACGGAAATAGCAACGGCTGGGTGACTGCATACGCTTATGGCGGTACTTCACCATACACGTGGACAATTTATGGCAGCGGTGGTTCAAATCAAGTAACAACCTCTTCTTCATATCTGAATTACAACGTAGGCTGTAGTGGCGGGTTCCTACAAGTACAATCAGCTAATTCTTGTGGAAATACCATATATGGATCAGGATCAATTCCAAGTTGTTCTAGTGGCGGCGGTGACATTGGAATCGGAATCGGAATTCGTGAAATGAAGGTATTTCCTAATCCAACATCCGACAAGTTGAATATAGAACGTATTCGTTCTGCAGATACTGCAAGAACAGATGCGACTCTAATTCAACCAGAAACTGCAACACTGTATGATTTTGCCGGAATCCCAGTAAAATCTATAAATGTAAGTTCAATATCTGATAGAATTCAACTCGATGTAAGCAATTTAAAAGCGGGACATTATTTCCTAAAGATTCAAGGAAAAGGTATTGACGAAACCCATAAAATTATAGTGAAATAAAAACTATAATATATTTATAAATCATCAAAGGAATACCAGACTTCCTTTGATGGTTTTTGATCTTCAAATTCTAAAATCTACAAACAAAAAACATCAATACACTATAGCTATCAAAAGAGTTGTAAACTAGATTTTAGAATGTATATATCTGTGTTAGAAACACACAAATTCAAGCAAAATAATGTTTAACGATAAAAACAAAATTATGACTAAAAAGTATACGATTTGTTTATTATTATTTTTGACTGTTCAATTGATGTTTTCACAAATTGAAACAGTGTATTATCCAGAAGGAAACCTGAAAGAAGTATCTAAACTTATAGATATTGGTCACAAAGCACAACAAACGATGACAATGCCTAGCTTCAATGCTAAAGCTTTGATTGATGAGGATAAAAAGTTAGAAGCATCAAGTACAGAAATACCGTATCGATTTGGAAAAGCTTTTGATGTAGGTATCAATGTAAATGTTGAAGAAAATGGCAAGAAAAGCAAAAACGGTAGCGTTTGGTCAAGAGAATTTTATTCCAAAGGCGCGATTTCTATCAACTTTGTATTGTCCAATCTACAATTAGCAGAAGGTGCCGAAATGTACTTGTATAACGATAGTAAAACTATGATATACGGTCCGGTAACTAGCGAAAGTAATAAAAAAGAAGGCGTGTTTTTAACCGACCTTGTCTTTGGAGAACGAGTTACCATGTATATTAAAGAGCCAAGTGGTGCAAAAAACAGCAGTCGATTCACCATAAATCGTATTGTTCACGGATATCGCGGCTATGGTGGAGAGATGAATGGTGGAACTCCTGGTGCTTCGGAAGCTTGTAATAACGATGTAGCTTGTTTCTTGCCAGAGTGGAGACCACAAAGTCAATCTGTAGCGTTAATTCTACTATCCAATGGTACAGAATGGTGTAGCGGTTGTCTTGTGAATAACACCGCAAATGATTTCCGACCATTCTTCCTAACAGCATTCCACTGTGCAGATTCCAATCAAAATGATGCGTTAAGTACAGGAGAACGAAACAATGCAGAAGATTGGATGTTTAAATTCGGATTTAGACGTGTAGTCTGTACGGGTTCAACCATATATTATAACTGGGCAGCTAGCAATGGTGCTACGTTTAGAGCAGGATGGGGACCAACTGATTTCTTATTGATGGAATTAGACAACTTTGATGAAGAACACAACTATCACGGAAATATTTCATATGCTGGATGGGACAGACGTGCCAACACTCCAACGAGTGGAGCTTCCATACATCATCCTGCGGGCGATTTGATGAAAATATCTATTGAGAATAATTCATTTGGTGTAACAAGTTGGGGCGGAGTCAGCAATCACTGGCGTGTGAATTTTGATGATGGAGTAGTACAACACGGTTCATCAGGTTCACCACTATTCAATCAAAATCAACGCGTGGTGGGACAACTGCATGGAAATCAGGCATACAATTCCTCTCAAACTTACTGTGCACAATCAAGAGGTGAATACGGACGTTTCAACGTTTCGTGGAATGGTGGCGGAACCAATGCCACACGTTTACGAAACTGGTTAGATCCTTGTAATTCAGGTGCGCAAACTACCAATACAATTCGAGGTCCTTACCTTACAAATCCAGGAACTATCTATTGTACGCCAAGAAATGTTTCTGTAGCATATCTTCCAGCAGGATCTACGGTTACTTGGAGTAATAGTTATAATTTAACTCGATTGTCTTCACAAGGAGTAAATCCAGCAAGTTTTAAAGCGCGAGGCTCAGGAAGTGCGTGGGTACGTGCTACAATTACGCTTCCTAATGGATGTGGACCTACGTACACAATGCAACGAAATATTACTGCAAGTGGTGGAAGTTCCAGTGTATCACTTTCTGTGTATAACAGTAGCGGTTGGATGAATGCTAATGCTTCTGGCGCTTCGGGACCTTATACATGGACAATTTATGCCAATGGTGGTTCAACCCAACTCACAACAACTTCATCTTTCTTAAGTTACAATGTAGGTTGTAATGGTGGTTTCATACAAGTACAGGCAACAAATACCTGCGGTGATACAATTTATGGCTCCCGATCGATTCCAAGTTGTTCACCTCGTGGCGGTGGCTTTGAAATTATGGAGGCAAAAGTATATCCAAATCCAGCATCTGATAAGTTGAATATTGAACGAATTAAAAACGCAAACAGTGCAAAATCTGATGGCAATGCCGTAGCGTTTGAAACAGTTACTTTATACGACTTTGCTGGAATACCAGTACGATCTGTTAAAGTGAATTCTATGTCTGACCGAATTCAAATTGATGTGAGCAATTTAAAAGCGGGACATTATTTCCTTAAAATTAAAGGACAAGGTGTAGATGAAACGCATAAAATTATGGTTCAGTAATACAGTAAAGTATATAGATAATCATTGAAGGAGGCAGATTTGCCTCCTTTAGTGTTTATTAAATATACAGTGAATGACAGATACTTCTACCAAATTGATAGACACCAAACAGTAAGATTACATTTCAAACTATAAAAACGACAATTCAACACAAGCGGCTATTTTTATTGTGACAAAGCCATCATATTTGTACTATAATTAATTTCATCACATCATGAGAAAAACATTTTTTATCTTCGGTTTGTTATTGTTCTTGCAAGTTTCAGCACAAAAACAACTAACTTCGGTACAATGGCAAGAAGACCTTCGATTTTTACAAAAAACAATTCATAGCGACTATCCGTTTTTATTCGTAAAAACAACAAAAGAAGCATTTGACACACAGGTTGAGGCACTGTACAACGAGATTCCAACCTTACAGGCACACGAAATCCGCGTAGGCTTGTCGCGAATTGTATCACAATTTAAATACGGTCACACACAAGTTCGGTATGGTTCCGTTGTCAAAAATGGAATTTTGCCCATCAATTTGTATCAGTTTGCAGATGGACTCTATATTGAAGGCGTTCATAAAAAATATCAAAAAGTTTTGGGAGCCAAAGTTTTGAAGATAGGAGAGACGCCGATAGAGAAAGCATTGAAATTGATTTATCCAGTCGTTCCTGTGGAAAATGAGCAATATTTTAAAGCGTATGGCTTACGATTTTTATTATCGCCAGAAGTATTACACGCACAACGCGTGATTCCGACACTTTCAAATACGGTAACGCTAACCTTGGAAAAAGAAGGAACCATTTTTACACAAGCTTTTCAAACAGTTGACATTAAAGAAAAGCCAAGAATTTTCAATTTTACATTGCCTACAGAAAACTGGATTACGGCACGCGATACAGACACAACTCCGTTGTATTTGAAGCATTTAAAAGACAAACTTTATTATTTTGAATATCTAGAAGATAAAAAAATAGTATATGTGCGACAGAGTTCTGTATTTAACGATCCTAACGAACCTTTGAAGCAGTTTTACGCACGATTATTTGATTTTATTGACACGCATGATGTGGAAAAGTTAGTGTATGATGTTCGCTTAAATGGAGGTGGAAATAACTACAACAATCTCCCGTTGATCAAAAGAATTATGGCAAGACCTCATATTAATAAAAAGGGAAATTTTTACTATATCATTGGTCGTGAAACCTTTTCGGCATGTCAGAACTTAACCAATGAAATCACACGATATACTGAAGCAATTTTGGTGGGAGAACCAACTTCGGAAAATATTAATTTTTATGGTGATACACGTCCGCTCGTATTGCCCAATAGTGAAATAACGGCGTATTTATCATACATATGGTGGCAAGACTTTCCTGCGTTGGAAAATGCAAAATGGACAGCTCCGAGTATTCCTGTAACCATGACTTTTGACGAATATGTGCGCAATGAAGACACTGTGTTAAACGCTGCTATAAACTTTGATGCTACTAATTTTATTCCCAATCCAATAGCATACATAACTGAGTTGTATGTGACAGGACAAGTACAAAAAATGGGGCAAGAACTTTATAGAATGACTCAAGATCCGACCTATGCTTTTTGTGATTTTGAAACAGAACTCAATAAAAAGGCATTGCTTTTACTTAAGACAGGTCAGGCACCGCAAGTGCAGGCTTCTATTCAAGTATTCTCGAGTATTTTACAATTCTATCCAAACTCTGCACAAACGCATAAGAACTTAGGAAAAGCAAATCTACTCTTAGGAAACACCCAAAAAGCAAAAGAATTCTTCAACAAAACCATTGCTTTGGATGCTGATGGTAACGAAGGAAAGGAAGCTAAAAAAATGTTACAGGAGATAGGAGAGTAGTAAAAAATCATCAGAAAGTCTTAACTAATTAGAGATACTTTTTGTCGTTGTTGATATTCTTACACTATTAACTATCTTTTAATAATAACCAATACTTTTAAATAGTACTTTTAAAATGTAAATTTTGATGCTAAATTGACACTATGAAATCTCTTAAAATAAAAATCACATCTTTACTATTAGCACTACCAATGCTACTGTTACATGCGCAAGGAGAGATGAAAGCAGTCGAAGGCTATTCACCAAACATTGGTTTAATCGTCTACATGTTGGAAGACTTAAAAGATAGAATTACGGAACAAGTGAAAGACCTAGATCAATCACAAACTGATTTCATGTATGATGCTAATGCCAATAGTATCGGATCATTGATTATGCATTTGGTGTCCACAGAATCCTATTATCAAACAATGACATTAGTGGGACGCGAATGGACAAAAGAGGAACTTAAGAAATTTGGTGTTGCGGGTGTGATTAATGAAAAAGTCAAAAACATGCTCAAAGGCAAACCAATTGCATTTTATTTAGATTTATGGAACCAAGTCCGAAACAAAACCTTAAAACTCCTCAAAACCAAAGATGATGCTTGGTTCGCTTCGAATATAGAAGAAGGACTCAACTACCATTATATTTGGTATCATGTCATGGAACATTCGGCAAATCACATGGGACAAATTGCAACCATAAAAAATCGATTGCCTAAGTAATTTTGAGGTTCTTTTATTTTGATTTTCGGTAATATTCAAGCTTGATTAGTGATTATGGAATATTGGAATTAAAGCAGCTAAAGAGATTAATAAATTTCTTTCTAATAACTATAATTAAGGTTTAAATTTTACTTAAACTTCCCAGTTCCATAATTAACCCGTTTCTTAAAATCAATAATCTCGTCTTTGAGTTTCTTATTAGCATTTTCAATAAGCTCATTTTGAATTTTCATAATGCGTAGTGAATCGTGAAATGCATTCAAATTGTCTAATTGTGTATATACGATTTTCTCTAAATCTACTTTTGTATATTTAGGACATGGAATTGTTCTTGTTTGATGAAAATCAAGCACTATAAATTAAACATATGAAGAGATTTCTATTTATTGGATTTATAATTATTTCTTTTTGTTCTTACTCACAAACTTTTGTTGATGATGTTGATAAAGTGGCGATTGTAGTAATTGACTATTGTGTAGACAATAAATG
>JBCCLS010000046.1:0-10732 GCA_039026835.1 Bacteroidota bacterium
ACGGATGTTTAACTTTATAGATCTTATTTTATTTGCTGGAATTACCCAAGGCATATTTTTAATGATTTCATTGCAATTCATTTCAAAGAAAAATAAAGCCGCCAATAAAATTTTACTAATTCTTATTGGAATGTCTATCATTATTTTTGCGAGAGAAATGTTAAGCTATAAATTAGATAAACGGATGTTTTGGCGCACAGCAATATTGACCGAAAGTGCCATCTATTTATTTGGGCCACTATTATATTTGTATTTTAATAGATTGGTATACCAAAATAAAACACAACATCGATTGGGTTTTAAACATTTTATATTTTCCATTTTAATGTTGTGCTATTTTGTATTCTCACTGTCCTTCACCCTTCCTGAATATAAGCAGCTATTTGGACCTACAGGTTTGTTTGTAATGTACTTATGTATGGAATTAACTGGTGCGTTGTCATTTGCAGTATACGCGTTTCTGTCTTTTAAAATTGTGCGTAAATTGAAAAACGCTGAGCATCCCACAAAATATTCACGAAAAATCGCCAAATATATATTATATGTAACCATCGGAATTTCAATACTATCACTTTGCTGGTTATTCGGAATTTTTAACAGATATGTACTCTTTAATTTCAATTCGGTAATCAGTTACAAACTTATTTGGATTTGCGTGACCATTTTCCTTTTCATCGTAGGGTATTTTAGTTTTACACAACCTGAAATTGTGCGCTTGCATGTCGAGAAAAAAGTGATTAATAGAGATCGACTCAACAAGGAAGAAATTGCTGAAATTAAACAGAAACTTGCCCATTTAATTAATCAAGAACACATTTACACACATTCAGATTTAAGCTTAAAAATGTTGGCCAAAAAATTAGGAACTACTGCTAATAATCTGTCTTGGTTTCTTAATTCAGTGTATGAAAAAACATTTTATGAATACATTAATGAATTTCGAGTGAAAGCGTTTTTAGAGAAGATTGAAGCGGGCGATCACAAAAGACAAACCTTGCTTTCTATTGCTATGGATGCAGGATTTAATTCAAAATCAACTTTTAATAAAACCTTTAAAATGTTGATGAACGCTACACCTTCTCAATACATTGAAAAGCGATTTTCGTGATTTTCCTAACTGAATTTGTTGTGAAACTATAGTTATCTTCAAGTCTTTGCGAAAAGTTTTTTAAACTGTTGCATCTTTTCAAATTGTGGCAAGTCTATTTTTTATCTTTTTATGATTAAATATATCAACAGTCAATCATAATACGACACGTATTCTCATTTTTTACAGCAAGAAAAACCAGAGCGCGTACACACAATTTGAAAACTACAGAAGATTAGCTACATTTACTGTAAATCCATTTTACACTCCCTAATACACAAACAGATGAAAAAATCAATTCTATATTTTCTATTTATTGCGTTTTGTATGTTCATTGCGATAAGTTTTAGTAACAAAGCAGATGAATTAAAAGCCTTGCAGACAATGATGACAGGTTCGTTTGACAGTAGTGAACAAGCTGCTGCTGACGAAAGTTACTACAATATTTCGCTACACATGTATCCAATTTGGCAAACAAAAGATAGTTACTGGCTATATGTTGAACAAGCGCTATTCAGCGCGCAGGAAAGACCGTATCGTCAACGTGTGTATCAATTAGAAAAGTTGGAAAATGGTACATTTTCAAGCAAAGTCTACACGCTAAATACGCCAAAAGATTTTATTGGAAAGTGGAAAACACCTGAATATTTTGACCAGTTTGATGTCTCTATCTTAAAAGAACGCGAAGGTTGTGCGGTAATTTTAAAAAAGCAAGGTGAGAACTATACAGGAAGTACCAATGAAAAAGATTGCAAAAGTACCATGCGCGGCGCTACATATGCTACTTCACAAGTAACTATAAAACCAAACGCAATTGAAAGTTGGGATCGTGGATTTAATGCCAGTGACGAACATGTTTGGGGCGCAGAAAAAGCAGGATATGTGTTTAAGCGAAAAAAGTAGAAACGCAACGTTTCATTAACTTAGAAGCGAACTTTTTGTCAGCATAAGTACAGTCGAGGATAGCTCAAAAGAAGGTTCCGTAAATTGCCTCTCAACTGCACTTAATTTGACGTTTTTATTAACCACACACTCTATATGTTATAGAATTATATCAAAAAAAAGAATTAGTTTCGTGCAGGACACACAAAGAACATAGTTTCAGGACAAACAATTCCCAAACACGTTTGTGCTCTGTGCATTCCGCCTTTTGTGTTTTCTATTTGTGAAATTTGTACTTTTTTAATTGTTAGTTTCTTCAATGTTTGTTTTTTCATGATGTAAAGTATTTATTGTTTTACGATGGTAAAGTAATTGCAAAAAAATAGCCTTTACAACTTATCTATCAACGTATTTATAAATCTGTATCGCAAAAATTGTTATGAAAATCGAATGTAACACCCTATAAAACAGGAGATTTTCAAATAAACCAATAAAGCTTTTGTAGAAGAAACTCATACCAATTTTACTTTAAGATGCGACTTTAGAAGCGAAGTTGCTTTGGCATGATAAAACGCTTCGAATTCTTTGCATAGCCTTTGCTACGGAAAGAATTCGTAAGGCATTAGGGTGCCAAATGAACAAGCTTATATGTTGCATATTAGAGTAAAATTGGTATCAATATGTTGGCAGTAGTGTAAAAGCATTAAAATATTGTGATTTCCCAAAAAAAACAGCATCACGTGACATAAAGACTAAAAATGTAGTGATGCTGTTGAAAATGGTATGTTACTACCAATTATTGTACTATAATGCGTTTGGTAACTTGTGTGTTTTGATGTGTAATTTTCATAAAATATACACCTGATTGATAATCGCTTAAATCAATTTGTTCATTGGTGGTACTGATGCGTTCAAAATTTCTTTGATAGATATTTCTTCCTGTGATATCAAATACATTTACGAGTACATCAGAACGTGTGAAAGCTGCTGAAAGATGAACAATTCCATCAGTAATGGTTGGCACTACTGTAATTCCTAATTCATTTGTTTCAATAGTTGGAATGCTTAAAGTGCTAGCTAAATTAGTAGATGTGGGATAGAATACAGAGAACGAATCACTTGAAAATCCTATATAATAGTCATTGGAATATGCAGATCCTGATGTATTGATAAAATCACCTCCTGATGTGTACCCAGTTGTACATGTATTGCCGTTTACTTTCATCACTTCTAAATCAGAAATACTGCTTAAATTACTATCAGCAAGTATCAAATCATCTACCTCATCTGCTAGTACAAATAGTCGTATAGACACATTTGAGGATGGTGCATTTGTGGTACTGATCGAGACTTCTCGCCGTAAATACGGTTGCCCGGAGAAGTCTCTTGTATCAGTATTTTCGATAAATAATGTTGTTGAAACGGTTCCTAAATCTTCTCCATTTGCTCTAATAGCAGCTACAACACGACCTGAAGTATCTAAAATTGGAACCCATTCGCTGAGATTTCCTTGCATTGTAGAAATTTCTACATCGGGAATACTTTCGCAAATACCTGCGGAGCCTTGCGCTACTGACGGCTCTATTTCCATACAAAAAGAAGTCGCTCCTAAATTTGCTGTATTTCTAGCTATTTGCAGGTAATAGGTATTTCCTGATACTACAGGAATTACACCGATATTTCCAATACAAACCACTTCTGCACCACCACAAGAATCGTACACCGTAATTCTCGTTGCTGATCCAGATGCAGTTATGTTAATATTTCCAGTAATAGGAGCTTGAAATGTATACCAGACATCAAGCCAAGTTTGTGAAGTATTGAAACAACTTCCAAGAGCTGATAGTGGTGTTTCCAAAGCACCACGTATTTCTACATTTGTAAATTCTTCAAAGCATTTTTCAAAGGTTGATATCGAAATCGTTTGTGCGTTTGCACAATCGTCATTGGGTAGCGCTGCAAATGCTTGAATCCTAAAATTACTATCCGAAGCAGAAAAAGATTCACGATTTACACGTAAAAAGTAGTTTCCTGCACTGACGTCCGTGATTAATTTTTGTCCATTAAAACAATCAATCTCCATGCCGCCACAACTATCATATATAGAAAACTTACTTAAGAAATTGACTCCCGATATTTGTACATTTCCTTGAAAAGGCATGGTAAATTCGTACCACAAATCCAAGTTCGTATTGGTAGCAACATCACAACTAGCATCTAAGCTTTCGGTGGCACTTCTGGAGTCAAAATTAATTGTTCTTTCGGTAGAAATATCATCAGTAATGACTTCCGCAGTGATGCACTCATCATTAGTCGCAGCAGCAAACGCTTGAATATTGAATCCATCTTCAGAAGCCTGAATTGTGGTACTGTAGGCTCTTAGTATATAGGTTCCCATAGTTAAACCATACACAAAATCATCATCGTTAAAACAAGCAATTTCTGATCCGCCGCAACCATCATAAATCGTAAAACGATCTGAACCATTTACGCCCGAAATTTCTAAGTTTCCAGTAACTGGCATGGTGAATTCGTACCATACATCTAAGTAAGTATTTCCAGGGAAATCACAACTTCCCTGTGTACTTTCCGAGGCACTTCTATTATCAAAATTAATACTTCTTAGCGTAGTAATATCTTCCGTAATGACTTCTGCATTTACACATTCATCGTTAGCAGCTCCAGGTATCGCTTGGATTCGGAAACTATCTACAGAAGCGTAGATATCTTGTTTGTATACGCGTAAAAGATAGGTTCCCATCGCCAAATCATACACAAATCCTCCATTAGTAGCACAACTGATTTCTGATCCGCCACAACTATCATAGAGTGTAAATTCATCAAAAATATTGACTCCAGAAATCCTCAAATTTCCTTCGACTGGCATCGTGAACTCATACCAAATATCAAGATACGTAGTGGTCGCGGAATCACAACTGGCGTCCAAACTTTCGGTAGCGCCACGATTGTCATATGTAATGAGTGTTTCGGTAGTAATATCATCCGTAATGATTTCTGCATTTACACATTCATCATTGGCAACTGAAGGAAATGCTTGAATGTTAAAACTATCTACAGAAGCATATATATCCTCTTTACTTACACGTAAAACATACGTTCCTGTAGTGAGATTATACACAAATGTATCGTCTCTATCACAGGCAATCTCCATGCCTCCACACGTATCATACAGTGTGAAACGATCAAAAATATTAACACCTGTAATGAATAGATTTCCATTGACAGGCATGGTAAACTCATACCAAATATCTAAATATGAATTGCTTGGAAAGTTATCACAACTTGCATCCAAACTTTCAGTCGCACCACGATTGTCATACGTAATGGTTCTTTGTGTAGAAATATCATCTGTAATTACAATAGCATCTGCACATTCGTCATTAGCAACTGCTGGAAAAGCTTGAATGTTAAAACTATCTGCAGAAGCATAAATAAGTTGTTTATTCACACGAATAAAATATGTTCCAGGCGTAAGATTGTATGCAAATGTATCGTCAAAATCACAAGCAATTTCTGCACCGCCACAGCTATCATATACTGTAAAACGATCAAAAATGTTGACACCTGTAATGTGAAGATTTCCATTAAAAGGCATGGTAAATTGATACCAAACGTCAAGGTACGTATTGAAAGAACTATCACAGCTCGCCATCAAACTTTGTGTAGCGCCGCGGTTGTCATAGTTGAATGATTGTTGAGAAGAAATATCAGCCGTGATAACTTCTGCATTGGCACATTCGTCATTTGCAGGTTTTTCATGAATATTGATGGTGAACGTATCAGCACTCGCAATTGTAGATTGTTTTGCTACGCGCAATATATACGAGGTAGCAGACAGTCCCAAGAAGTAATCATTTCCATTGAAGCATGCAATTTCAGTTCCGCCACAAGCATCATAAAGCGTAAATCGTTCTGAATTGCTCGCACTAGTGATTTGAATATTCCCTGCATTTGGCATGGTAAAACTATACCAAACATCGTTATAGGTTATTCCAACATTGTCACAGCTTGATTGTGTACTTTGTGATGCCAAACTTGGATCATAACTCACATCGGTTGCAGATAAAAAACTCACGGTAATGGATTCAGCATTGGCACAATCGTCGTTTGCGGGTTGTGCATGGCTGTAAAAGATCATTGATAAAAAAATTCCGAAGAAAAGTAGTGTTGTCCTCATGTAATTTGCCCCTATTTATTGTTTACAGTTTCAAATTACTTGTTTACAAGTAGATAGCATAAAAAAATGTATAGATCGACATGATTTATACATTGTTGGTTGTGGATATTTTTTAGTTAGATGAACTGCGGATTTCTTCGATATTATTAAAAACTCATTTTTTTTGATGTTTTTATTTCTTGAAATTAACTCACGTACTGCTTTATGGCCTGTTATATATGTAGCCTATAATATCTAGAATTTCATGATAAACTACAGTCCCAGATTTAGGTTTTACTCTCATGGTAATGGCATTATTTTCAATTGTGTAGTTTTGATCTCGCGCGGTACAACCTCCAAATTTGAGTGGTATTTTTTCTTCATCATGTAATTCCACGAGTTTTCTCAGTGTATTTTGTAATGTACTTTTTTGGAATGAATTTAACTCAGTTGATAATTTTTGATCATTGCTTTTAATGTCTAACTGAGTATCTTTAATTTCAAGCGTAATTTGATCCGTGTAACTTCCAGCTACATCTCCTGAAACAACATCAATTTTTACAATATATGCATTTGAGTTCGTAATTACATCTAAATTTTCAATAGAAGCATTCACTTCTTTTTGACAAGAAAAAAGAAGGAAACTTAAAATACATAGTAGACTAATTTTTCGTATGATCATCTTTTGATAACACATTTCAGTTTCAAAGAGATAATTTACAATTTTTAATGAAAATGTGCAACGCTTGGTAATCGTTACATATTTCTTCGATACTGTCCACCAACTTCAAACAACGCCGAAGTTATCTGGCCTAACGAACATACTTTACATACTTCCATCAAGGCTTCAAAGATGTTTTGGTTATTGACCGCTTTGAGTTGTAAGTCGTACAATAAATCTTTGGTGTCGTGTGCGTTGTGCAAATTATTCAATATCTTGATTTGATATTGCTTTTCATCTTCCGTTGCACGAATGACTTCCTTTGGCACGACCGTTGGCGAACCTTTACTGCTTAAGAAAGTATTTACACCAATAATCGGGAATTGTCCGTTGTGTTTCAATGTTTCGTAATACAAACTTTCTTCCTGAATTTTAGAACGTTGATACATGGTTTCCATCGCACCTAAAACGCCACCGCGTTCGGTAATTCGATCAAATTCTGTCAACACAGCCTCTTCTACCAAATCAGTCAATTCTTCAATGATAAACGAACCTTGAATTGGATTTTCATTTTTCGCCAATCCTAATTCTTTGTTGATAATCAACTGAATTGCCATCGCTCTACGCACCGATTCTTCCGTTGGTGTTGTAATGGCTTCGTCATACGCATTTGTGTGTAACGAGTTACAGTTATCATAAATCGCGTATAAAGCTTGCAACGTCGTACGAATGTCGTTAAAGTCAATTTCTTGTGCGTGCAAACTACGTCCTGAAGTTTGAATGTGATATTTCAACATTTGTGCACGCGCATTGGCTCCGTATTTATGTTTTAAGGCTTTCGCCCAGATTTTACGTGCTACACGACCAATAACTGAATATTCTGGATCAATTCCGTTGGAGAAGAAGAACGATAAGTTTGGACCAAATTTGTTAATGTCCATTCCGCGACTTAAGTAATATTCCACATACGTGAAACCATTCGATAAGGTCAATGCCAACTGTGTAATTGGATTCGCGCCTGCTTCCGCAATATGATATCCAGAAATAGAAACCGAATAGAAGTTACGCACATTATTTTCAATGAAATATTCTTGCACGTCTCCCATCAAACGCAAAGCGAATTCTGTGGAGAAAATACAGGTATTTTGTGCCTGATCTTCTTTTAAAATATCTGCTTGCACCGTTCCACGCACTTGTGCAATGGTTTTTGATTTGATATCGTTATAAATTTCCGCTGGTAAGACTTGATCTCCTGTTACTCCTAATAACATGAGTCCTAAACCGTCGTTTCCTTCTGGCAACTCGCCATTGTATTGTGGACGTTCTTTGTCTTTGTAGATTTCGGCAATTTTCGCTTCAATCTCAGCTTCTAGCCCGTTTTCTTTGATGTATAGTTCACATTGTTGATCAATCGCAGCATTCATAAAGAACCCTAACAACATCGGCGCCGGACCGTTGATCGTCATACTCACAGACGTCATTTTGTCTGCCAAGTTGAATCCAGAATAGAGCTTTTTCGCATCATCTAAACAACAGATAGAAACTCCTGCGTTTCCAATTTTACCATAAATATCTGGTCGCAAATCTGGATCGTTTCCATACAAGGTCACACTATCAAACGCCGTCGATAAACGCTTTGCTGGCATTCCTTGACTCACATAGTGAAAACGTTTGTTGGTACGTTCGGGTCCACCTTCACCTGCAAACATACGCGCTGGATCTTCTCCTGTACGCTTAAAAGGATATAATCCTGAGGTATATGGGAATTCGCCTGGTACGTTTTCTTGCAAACACCATTTCAAAATATCGCCCCAAGCTTGGTACTTTGGTAAAGCTACTTTTGGAATTTGTAAGTGTGATAAGGATTCCGTGTGTGTATTAATTTTGATCTCTTTGTCACGAACTTTAAACGTGTAGATCGGATTTTTATATTTGTTTACCTTTTCGTTCCAACCGTTGATGATTTCCCAGTTGTACGGATCTAGATTTAGCTTGACGCGATCGAACTCTTTGAGTAATAATTGTACCAATTCGATATCCGCTTTGCTGTCCAATCGTTCTAAAATGATGTTTTCATCTAGACCAGTCTTGGATATAAATTGCATCTCGACTGCGCTCGATGTGACATTTGTGATCGATCCTATGGTTTTATAGATTCCATAAAGCTTCTGCGCGACTTCCACTTGTACTTCTGCTTTTTTATCGTACGCTCTGTTATTTTCTGCGATTTCAGATAAATAACGTGTTCTTGAAGGAGGAATCACGAAAATCTTCTCGCTCAATTCACTGGAAATCTTTGAATTGGAATGTAAATCTGCTTCCGTTTTTTCAACCAATTTGTCCATCACAGCTTTGTACAATGTATTCATTCCGGGATCGTTGAACTGTGATGCAATTGTTCCATATACTGGTAATTGATCTTGCGGAATGTCCCACAAATTGTTGTTTCGCATGTACTGCTTTTTCACATCACGTAAGGCATCTAATGAACCGCGTTTGTCAAACTTATTGATCGCAACCAAATCAGCAAAATCAAGCATATCAATTTTCTCCAATTGCGTAGCTGCTCCAAATTCTGGCGTCATCACATACAAAGCCACATCACTGTGTTCCATGATTTCGGTATCCGATTGACCAATTCCAGAAGTTTCTAAAATAATTAAATCGTATTCCGCAGCTTTTAATACTTGAATCGCTTCGTTTACATATTTTGACAAAGCCAAATTCGACTGACGTGTCGCCAAACTACGCATATATACTCTTGGTGAGTTGATAGCGTTCATACGAATACGATCGCCCAACAAAGCACCGCCTGTTTTACGTTTTGATGGATCCACCGAAATTAAACCAATCGTCTTTTCAGGAAAGTCAATTAAAAATCGACGCACCAATTCGTCCACCAAACTTGATTTTCCAGCACCACCAGTTCCTGTAATTCCGAGTACAGGTGTGAGTGAAGTTTTATTTTTATTGTGAATTTTATCTAATGTCTCTTTGGCTACTTCTGGAAAGTTTTCTGCAGAAGAAATCACACGAGCAATCGCTTTTGGATTTTTTTCGTGTAATACGTTCACTTCCCCATTTAAGGTATTTCCAATCGCAAAATCAGACTTCTGTACCAAATCGTTGATCATTCCCTGCAATCCCATTTCACGTCCATCATCTGGCGAATAAATACGCGTAATTCCATAGTCCATCAGTTCTTTGATTTCTTCTGGAAGAATCACACCGCCGCCGCCGCCAAATATTTTGATATGTCCAGCGCCTCTTTCCTGCAACAGATCGTACATATATTTAAAGTACTCGTTGTGTCCACCTTGATACGAGGTCATCGCAATAGCATTGGCGTCTTCTTGGATGGCAGTATTTACCACTTCTTCCACACTTCTATCATGCCCAAGATGGATGACTTCCACTCCTGTAGACTGGATAATTCTTCGCATAATATTGATGGCTGCGTCATGTCCGTCAAAGAGTGATGCGGCAGTTACGATGCGTACTTTATGAGTTGGTTTATAAGGGTGTACTTGTTCCATCTGTAATGAAGAGTTGATTTTGAGGGTGCAATTTACGGAATATTCAAAAAAATCGGGAATTTTTTAAGAAATATATAAGAAATCAAAAAACACTCTTTTTAGGGTTGGACAAACACTTTTCTGTCTTATTTAGTATTAATATTTTCATGTTACATGATTTTTGATATGTAGATATTGAAAATCATTGAGATGTTTGGCTTTATTTTTTCAAGATGATCAGCACTATGAATTTTAATATGATACTAACCCATTGTGCATTTAGGCAATATTTATTTTGAAATTATTGATATTTCTATTGAATTCAAATGTATTGAGGATTTATAAATTGTATATAAATTTAGTTTTTTTTAATGACTATTATTACTTACTTGTAACTCCTGTTATTTTAA
>JBCCLS010000047.1:0-10659 GCA_039026835.1 Bacteroidota bacterium
CTAAAACTTCCCAAGCCACTGATCAACGAATTGAAAAAACTCGGAATAAACGCAAAATCGATATTCGAAAAAATAGTAGATTCTTTAATTGACGGCACTACAGCATCTTTTCCATTAAAATATTTATAAGTTTCAATGTACATGCTTTCTACTTTTCCTTCAAGCTCTGTAATATCAAATAATGCTAATTTTGTGCCTTGGTCTTCAATAAGTGGAATGAACAATGAGATAAGTCCCACAAACAAACCTATTAAAAATGTCATGGTGACAATAGTGGCGAATGTGTTGTTAAATTTGATTCGTTTCAAGAAGCGAACAATAGGTCTTCCCAACAAAGAAATTACCGCAGCAACTGCGATGTAAACCAGCACCATTTGAATTTTGTAAAAGAAATACAGTACCAAAAGTGTCCCTACAATAATTGCTAAAGCTTTTAAAATTCCGTTGGCAATAGTATTTGAGGTCATCGCTGTAAGTTTAAATCACTTCAATAAAAATAACACAATAAAATTAGTTTGCAAGTATACGTTGCTTTGTAATTTCGTACAGTACAATATTTGTGGCTTGCACGACATTCATACTGCTGTTGTGGCCAAACATATCAATATGAATTACAACATCCGATTCATAGATTGTTTCGGGATTAATACCAAAATTCTCATCTCCAATCACCAGCGCAATTTTATCAAACTTTGTAAAATCTACCGTGTGAATGGATTGACTATTTTCTGTGATTTCTAAAGAGATAATGGTATACTTTTCTTTCTGTAATTGTGTAATTACGGTGTGAATGTTTTCTGTTATTTCAAACGGCACTACTTTTTCGGTAGCGCGCGATGTTTTGGTCATGCGTCTGCCAAATACAGGAATATTTTCACCACAAAACACAATTTTTTCCACACCAAACGCATCGCTAATTCGGAATAGCGCGCCAATATTGGGTGCATTGGAAACCGCATCTGACACTAATGTAATCGGAAATTGTTGTTTTTCAAAGTTGGTATTGTAATGGGTGCGTTGGGACATGAATTCTGTCTAAAATCTTAATTCTTAAAAGCGTAATGCACAATATTTGCACCCATTTGCAGTGCTTTCAAGCGAACCTCATCGGAATCGTTGTGAATTTCTTTATTCTCCCAGCCATCGCCTAAATCACTTTCAAAGGTAAACAACAACACAAGTCTGTTCTCATAAAACAAGCCCAATGCTTGTGGACGCAAACCGTCGTGTTCGTGAATTTTTGGTAATCCTTTCGGAAACGAATACGGTTGTTTAAAAATAGGATGTGTGGCAGGAATTTCGCGGAATTCTTGATTTGGAAAGACTTTTTTGAGTTCTTTACGAATGTATTGATTCATTCCGTAGTTGTCGTCAATATGCAAAAAACCACCGGAGGTTAAATACTTGCGTAAATTTTCTGCGTCTTCATCCGATAAAAATACATTGCCATGTCCTGTCATGTGCACAAATGGAAACTGAAACAAATCGGTACTGCCCACTTCTACAGTTTGTGGTTTGGATTTAATGGCAGTATTGATATTCTGATTGCAAAATTTGATCAAGTTGGGCAATGCTGTTGGATTCGAGTACCAATCACCACCACCACTATATTTTAAAATGGCAACTTCTTGCGATTGTCCCCACGCAAAACTCAATAAAAACAAAAATAACGTAAGCTTCTTCATCTATACTCGTCTTAAGTATTGCAAGGTAAACTTTCAAAACATGAAACGAAAATATTTAATAACACTTTCACTTTTTACACTCTTATTTTTCACTTCGTTTACAGATTGGGTAGACAACAAAGACAATTCAGTAGTCGTTTTAGAACTCTTTACTTCACAAGGTTGCTCTAGTTGTCCAAGTGCAGATGTCTTGTTAGAAAAAGTCAGTAAAGAATTTACAAATGACAATGTATTTGCATTATCCTATCATGTAGATTATTGGAATTATATTGGTTGGAAAGATCCATTTAGCAAAAAAGAATATACTGAAAAACAACGTGCGTATGCGCGAAAATTTAGAGACAATCAAATCTATACACCAGCTGTGATTGTGAATGGAAAAGAGCATTTTGTCGGTTCCAATCGTTCCAAAATGTATTCAAAAATCAGAGAGTACAAAAACAAGTCTTCTAAGTATGCTATTTCGCTTGGCGCGAAGAAAAAAGTGGCGAATTCCATTCAGTTTAACTATACCATAAATGGTACAATTTCGAATGCAAAAGCACGTGTGGTCTTAGCTATTGCAGATCGTACTACGAATGTAAAACGTGGAGAAAACGCCAGAAGAACTTTGAAAAACCACAATATTGTTGTTAATGAAATGTATGTTTCCGCACTTGCGAATACGGGAAATGCATCTGTTGAAATTCCTGAAATTGTAAATAATACGGACGAATTAAACCTATTCTTCATCCTCGAAAATTCTCAGAACGATATTTTGAGCGCAGCAAAGTTGGATTTTTAGATCGCTTTGCTTTTGGTGTGTTAGAAGTGGCTTTGCCTTTTGGTATGTTGGTATCGGCTTTGCCTTTTGGTATGTTGGTATCGGCTTTGCCTTTTGGTATGTTGGTATCGGCTTTGCCTTTTGGTATGTTGGTATCGGCTTTGCCTTTTGGTATTTTAGTATCGGCTTCGCCTCTTAGTATTTTAGTAGATGAGTGTTTGAGTTTGTGAGTTGAGTTATCAAACTAACAAAAAGACAAATTAACGAATCAACGAAAAAACAAATCAACAAACAGACAAATCAACAAAAAATAGATAACGCTTCGCTTCAAACAATTCAATAATTGACCTTTGAAATCAATTGATACATTATCACATTGAATTTACAAACGCTACTGAATGACATGCCACAATTGCAGCAGTCTCTGTGCGTAAACGTGTGTCTCCTAAAGTTACGGGAATGTAGTGAGCATCTAATGCAAGTTGAATCTCTTTTGGAGAAAAATCACCTTCAGGACCAATCAAAATAGTCACATCTTTTTGTGGTTGTAAAGCGTGTTTGAGTGATTGTTTCTGCTCTTCTTCACAATGTGCGATAAATAATTGCGCGTTTTGATGTTGCTTGATAAAGTCTGAAAACGAAGTCAGCTCCTGTAACTTTGGAAAATAAGCACTCAACGATTGCTTGGTAGCTGATTGTATAATTTTTTCAAAACGTTCGGCTTTGATCACTTTTCGTTCCGAGCGATCACATATAATTGGCGTAATCGTATCAATGCCAATCTCAGTTGCTTTTTCCAAAAACCATTCATAGCGATCGTTCATCTTTGTCGGTGCAACGGCCAAATGAAGTTTGTATGGTTTTGGTTGTTGAAATTCAGACGAAATCAATTCAACCATACAATTCTTCTGATCTGCCACAATGATTTTCGCGAAAAAAACATAGCCTTTTCCATTCGTTATCTGCAATACATCATCCGCTTTCTTTCGCAACACACGGACAATATGTTTGCTTTCTTCTTTGGAAAACGTGTACTGAGTTGTTTCTGTAGTTACTAAAGGAGAATAGAAAAGTTGCATTTTTTGAATTCTAAATTTTTAATTGGTTTTCAAAGCTGTTCTCGATACAAAATTTCTTTGAAATTCCACTCGAACTGACGTTTTGTGATTAAACATATAATTAGTTTTACAGACCCAAGACCCAAGACCCAAGACCCAAGACCCAAGACCCAAGACCCAAGACCCAAGACCCAAGACCCAAGACCCAAGACCCAAGACCCAAGACCCAAGACCCAAAACCTAAAACCTAAATCTCGAATTCGCCGTCACAGCCTGATCTGCAAAATCTCTTTTCAAATATTTCAAATAGCCAACAATTCCAATCATCGCTGCATTGTCAGTCGTGTAGGCAAACTTTGGAATATGTGAAGTCCATCCATACTGTGTTTCGGCATCTTTCAGCGCTTTTCGTATGGCAGAATTTGCAGAAACACCGCCACCAATTGCAACAGTTGTAATGCCTGTTTGTTTGGAAGCTTTTTTCAATTTGTCCATAATAATATTTACAATTGTGTATTGAATAGACGCGCAAATATCTGTTAAATTCTCTTCAATGAAATTTGGATTCGCCTTGGTTTGCTTTTGTACAAAATACAAAATCGCCGTTTTCAATCCGGAAAAGCTAAAATTTAATCCTTCCACTTTTGGTTTTGGAAATTGAAATGCTTTCGGATTCCCCTGATTCGCCAACTTGTCAATAATAGGTCCAGCAGGATAGGAGAGTCCCAAGATTTTTCCGCTCTTATCATAGGCTTCTCCAACGGCATCATCAATAGTTTCTCCGATAATTTCCATATCAAAATGATTTTTCACAACCACAATTTGCGTATGTCCGCCCGAAATCGTCATAGCAATAAATGGAAACTTAGGAATGGTTTGCGCTTCATCTTCAATAAAATGTGCCAAAATATGCGCTTGCATATGATTCACTTCAATCAATGGAATGTCCAATCCGAACGAGAGCGATTTTGCAAACGAAGTTCCTACCAATAGTGAACCCATCAATCCTGGGCCACGCGTAAAGGCTATGGCATATAAATCTTTTTTATCGATATTTGCAGTAGCCAACGCTTGGTGCACTACAGGAACAATATTTTGTTGATGTGCTCGAGAGGCCAATTCAGGAACCACACCGCCATAGGCTTCGTGTATTTTTTGATTGGCTATAACATTTGACAGTACTTTTCCGTTTAGTAAAACAGCAGCAGAAGTATCGTCACAGGACGATTCTATTGCTAAGATATATACATTTTCTGTGCTCATAAGCGAATAAAAGGCATAAAAATTGATTAAGAGTAGTATAATATCACAAAGATATGCCAAACATCGTGTTTTGTAATATTTTTTTTGTGAATTTGCAGTACACAAGCAAGTAGCAATCGTAAATAAAAAATCGCATCAAAAAATTCCTAAAAATACTCAAACGTGTAGTCACGGCAATTGTATTGCTGTTTCTTTTGTTGCTGATTCTTTTTTCGATTCCTGCGGTACAAACTACCGTTGGACAAAAAGCTACAAATTGGTTGAATGAAAAGTATGGAACAGATATTAATATTGATCGTATTGGGCTAAAATGGAATGGAGATATTTCTCTAAAAGATATTTACATTAAAGATTACCTAAAAGATACACTCATCCATATCAATGCGCTCGAAACATCCATCTTAAGTTTCAACAATGCTATTAATAGCAAGCTCGAATTTGGTACGGTAACTATTGATGGGTTAACGTTAAATATCAATACTGAAAAGGATTCTACAGACACAACACTTGATGTTTTTATCGCTAAACTTGATTCAGGACCATCCGACGGTACACCTTCTAACTTTTTGCTGACAAGTTCTAAATTAAAACTAAAGGACAGTAAATTTCGATTTACAGATCAAAACAATAGAACTCCCGAAATGCTGGATTTTATCGAACTAGCAGGTGATGTTTATAATTTTGAAGTACGAGGTCCAAATGTGCACGGCGATGTGGAAGGCCTAACGTTTTTGGATGTGCATGGACTGCGCGTTAATGCGATGGATACCAGTTTTGATTACACGTTGACACAAATGCGCTTTGATGATCTGGAAATAAAAACAGATAATTCGCATCTCAAAGGGTTTGTCGTGTTTGATTATGAACGAAAAGATTTTGCTCAGTTTCTCGACAAAGTACAAGTCACTGCGAAATTTACAGACTCAGATGTAGACTTTAGTGAAGTCAACTATTTTTATGATGAATTTGGAAATAAAAAAGGCAAACTAAACACAGAACTTACAGGTGTCTTAAACGATTTAACCACAAAAAATTTTGATTTTAGATCGCCAGGAACCGTCATAAAAGGAAATGTACAGTATAAAAATCTCTTCAATTCAAGTCGCATGTTTTACATGAAAGGCGATTTCAGTCGTTTTTCTTCCAATCATTATCAATTGAGCACGATGTTGCCTAAAATTATTGGAGAAAATTTACCTTCTTCTCTCAATCGTTTGGGACAATTCAACATGAATGGTTTGGTTGAAGTAACAGAAAATATAATTGATGCTGATGTAACTATTGCTACTGACATCGGAAATGCTGAGTTGGCGGTCAATATAACGGATGTAAGCGATCGTGAAAATGCTGTTTATATAGGAAATGTAAAATTTGAAAACTTTGACCTTGGATTCTACATACAAGATGAAATGCTAGGAACAATCTCAACTGATTTGTATGTGGATGGTAAAGGATTTACTGAAGAAAGCTTAAACACTGAAGTAGTTGGCTTTGTAAGTGCTTTGTATTACAACGATTACATGTACAATAACCTGAATGTTTCAGGAGTCTTAAAAGATCAGTTGTTTGATGGAAACTTGGTCTCCAACGATCCAAATGCAGATTTTGACTTTCAAGGATTGGCAAATTTTGCAGGTGAGGTAAACGAATTTCGATTCAAAGCATCCATCAATACATTGGATTTAAATACCATCAACTTTGTAAAACGAGACAGAATTTCGGTGCTAAAAGGTGATATGGTACTCGATTTAGTGGGAAATACTATTGATGACATGGCGGGCGATATTTTCTTTAAAAAAATAGCATACACCAATCAAAACAATACGTACGCTTTTAAAAATTTTAGCATACACTCAGAATTCAATGAAGACATTCGAACGCTCACGGTAGATTCACCAGACATTATCGGCGGAACAGTCACAGGACGTTTTCACTTTGATGAGGTAATTGATCTTGTTCAAAATTCAGTGGGAAGTATTTATGCCAATTACCGTCCGATTGAAGTATTGCCCAACCAATACCTGACATTCAATTTTAGAATTTACAATAAAATTGTAGACGTATTTCTGCCAGATGTTGAATTGTCTAAAAATACATGGTTGCGCGGAAGTATTATTGGTGATGAAAACAAATTCAATCTTACCTTTAAAACGCCGCAAATTATAGCGTATGACAATACTATTGACAATGTAGAACTAATTGTAGACAATAAAAATCCGCTTTTCAATACCTATATCGAAGTGGCAAATGTTGATACCAAATGGTATGATGCACAAGAGTTCAATTTGATCAATAAAACGCTGAATGATACGTTGTTCTTTAGGACTGAATTTAAAGGTGGAAAAGGATTAAACGATATTTATAACTTAAGTTTCTACCACACGATTGATAGTTTGAATAAATCGGTAGTGGGACTCAAAAAATCAGATGTTTCTTTTCGTGGGAATAAATGGTTTGTCAACGCGAAAAACGATCGTAAAAACAGATTCATTTTTGACAAAAATCTTGATTCTATCTTCATTGAAAAAATTGTCATGAGTCATGAAAATGAAGAAATTGATCTTGAAGGTGAACTCTTAGGCGAAAACAACAAAAGCATTAAACTGGAATTTATAAATGTAGGATTGGAGAAAATTACACCTTCTATTGATAGCATTCGTTTGGGTGGAAAAGTCAATGGAAAACTAGACATCAAGCAAATTAATGGTGGATATGTTCCGAAATCAAACTTGGGCATTGGCAATTTGGAAGTAAACGACAAACTACTTGGCGATTTAACCGTTGATATTACGGGTGATGAATTGTTACAACAGTTCAATGTAGATGCCAAACTTGTCAATGAAACTGTAGAATCGCTTTCGGCGGCTGGAACGATTAATTTCGCAAACAATATCAACACTGTCGATGTAGTTGCCGCCATTGAAAAGTTTGACATATCGCCTTTTAGTCCACTTGGAGAAGACGTTATAACTGATATCCGCGGCTTCATTTCCGGGCGAGCCAATGTGGTAGGAAACCTCAGCAATCCAGCGATCAATGGTGAATTGAGTATGCTTGCTGGCGGAATGTATATTCCGTATCTCAATGTCGATTTGGACTTAGCAAATAGTTCCATCATAAAACTGTACGATCAAACATTTGAATTTGACGATGTCACGATTTTGGACACACAAGATTATACCAAAGCACAGCTCAACGGAACCATTTCGCACACTTCTTTTGACGATTGGCAGTTAGGATTACAACTTACCACAGATCGTTTATTAGTCCTAAACACAGAAGAAGATGAGGACGAAGAATCTTTGTATTATGGAACAGGATATATTAGCGGAGAAGCCTATTTAACAGGTCCTACAGATCAATTGACTATCAGTGTGAACGGAACTACTGAAAAAGGAACTTCGCTCAAAATCCCAATTAGTGATGTAGCTTCTGTAGGAGATGCTTCATTTATAAAATTTGTCAATAAAGAAGAATTTTACGACCCCAAAATTCAGGCAGCCAATGCGTTGGATGATATCAGTGGACTGGAATTGGCGTTTGAACTGGACGTAACTCCAGATGCAGAAGTAGAAATTGTAGTGGATAAAAGGGCAGGAAGTAGCATTAAAGGAAGCGGATTTGGAAGTTTATTGATGGAAATTAACACCAACGGAAAATTCAATATGTATGGTGACTTTATCACTTATAAAGGAGAATACAATTTTAAATATCGTGGTATCATTAACAAAAAATTTACGCTGCAACCTGACGGAACTATTACCTGGGATGGCGATCCATTCAAAGCGCAATTAAATGTAGAAGCGGTGTACAATCTGCAAGCCAATCCAGATGTGTTGTTAGATACGCCAACGTACAATAAGAAAATTCCTGTGGAGGTAGGAATTCGACTCACAGGCGATTTGATGCAGCCAGAACCTTTATTTAATATTTCATTTCCGACTACGCAAGGTGTTGCGGAATCAGAATTGACAGATTTCCTGTTAAATGATGATGACAGACGTCGATTGCAAGCACTATCTTTACTATCGCAAGGACGTTTTGTAAACAGCGTCAACATCAATCAAAATGCATTGACAGGAAACCTCATTGAAACAGCTTCTGGACTTATCAATGATGCGCTTTCTGGCGATGGTGATAACAAATTAAATGTTGGTGTAAACTACAGTCAAGCAGATCGTTCGTTGAATTTGGAAACGGCAGATCAATTAGGATTGACGGTTTCAAGTCAAATTAGTGATAAAATTACCTTCAACGGACAAATTGGAGTTCCGGTAGGAGGCGTTACCCAAACTGCCATTGTCGGTGATGCAGAAATTGAAATTTCGTTAAACGAAGATCGTACCCTGACCGCGAAAATCTTCAACCGACAAAATCAAATACAATATGTTGGGGAAATTGAAGGATTCACACAAGGAATTGGATTGTCATACCAAGTAGATTTTGACACCTTAAAAGAATTGGTCGATAAAGTTTTTAAAGGAAAAAAGAAAATGGCAGCCGAACAGCAGAAGCGTCAACAAGATGAAGATGCAAAAGTGGGCGATGGTGTTGTGAATTTTTCTTCCAAAAAATCATTACAAAAAGAATCCAAAAAAGCGACTTCAAAAAAAGCAGACAAAGCTTCACAAGAAGCAGAAAAGAAAAAAGGCGAGTAGCTTTAAAACGCATCTTTAAAAGATATTGGAGGCGAACGAAATATTGTTAAAAATTTCTCTTCCCAATTCCTGCCAAAATACACTCAAAATCTTCTCATTTTCAAACGTTCATATCTTGCGAAATTTGAAAAAAATAAGGTCTAAAACGTTAAAATTCTGAGAACTTATTAACGAAAACGTTTGAAATATAAACACAACACAAAATTCACGCAAAGCGTGCTAAAAAATCGAAATAAGTTTCCTAGTTTTACTATACAAATAAAAAATTGCATGCAACATAATATAAAAAAGATAGGTGTTATGACCTCTGGAGGAGATGCTCCAGGAATGAACGCTGCGATTAGAGCTGTAGCCAGAGCATGCGCGTATTACAACGTAGCATGTGTAGGATACTACAGAGGCTATCAAGGTATGATTGAAGGCGATAGTGTTGAACTTTCGGCACGTAGTGTAAAAAATATTGTCAGCAAAGGTGGAACAATACTAAAATCTGCACGTTCTTCAGACTTTAGAACCAAAGAAGGTCGCAAAAAAGCCTATGAAAATCTCATCGAAGAAGGCGTAGAAGCCATGGTACTTATTGGTGGAGACGGAACCTTTACTGGTGGAATGGTTTTTAGCAAAGAATATGACATTCCTGTCATCGGTGTTCCCGGTACAATTGATAATGACATTTACGGGACAAAATTTACCATTGGATACGATACGGCTTTGAACACAGTAGTAGAAGCGATTGATAAAATTCGCGATACCGCAAGTTCTCACAACCGATTATTTTTCGTGGAAGTAATGGGACGCGATGCTGGATTTATCGCATTGAACGCTGGTGTTGGAGCAGGAGCAGAGGAAATCTTAATTCCAGAAGAGGATTTAGGATTAGATCGTTTGCTAGAATCGCTACAACGCAGTCGTCGCAGTGGAAAATCGTCAAGTATTGTGGTTGTTTCTGAAGGTGATAAAATTGGTAAAAATGTATTTGAATTGGCAGAATATGTTACTCAAAATTTACCAGATTACGAAGCGCGTGTTTCTGTGTTAGGACACATGCAGCGCGGAGGAAAACCAACATGTTTTGACAGAGTACTTGCGAGCCGAATGGGCGTAAAAGCTGTCGAATTGATCTTAGACGGACAATCGAATGTAATGGTTGGAATTTCAGACAATAAAATGCAAGTGACTAGCATTGAAAAAGCTGTCAAAGGCGAGCACAATATCAACAAAGAATTATTAAG
>JBCCLS010000048.1:0-10615 GCA_039026835.1 Bacteroidota bacterium
ATGAGGTGAAAAATAGATTGAATAACAACGTTTTAGTATTATTTGTACTCTCTGAAAATTTTTACAATTCTCATGAATGTTTGATTCAAATGGGTGCTGCATGGGGACTCACCAAAGAACAAATATCAATTGCGGTTCCACCATTTAACTTAAAAAATATGAAAGGTGTTTTTCAAAATTATCAAGGAATACGAATTGATAAAGAAAATCAACTGGATTTACTGAAAGAAAAGCTTGAAATCAAATTAGGCATTGAGCCGATTCGACCAATAATTTGGGGACGTTCTCGTGATTTAGCTTTAAAAAGTATTCAAGAAAATCTTTCTGAAAACACAGATACATAAATTGACGTTATGACTACTCATATTTTGGATGGTATTCACAACCCTTCGATAGTGTGACTGTATTTTATTAAGGTTATGACTGCTCATATTTTGGATGGTATTCACAACTGAAGCAACGCAAGCATAACTGGCAATGATGTTGTGACTGATCACAGTTTGGATGGTATTCACAACATTCTATTGGCCTTTCAATTTCTAGCTCAAGTTGAGACTGATCACAGTCTGGATGGTATTCACAACTAATTTTTCAACCCTAACATTTTTTCCAGAGTTGTGACTGATCACAGTTTGGATGGTATTTACAACGAGATTTGCAATGCTTTCATTATGTCCTTGGTTGTGACTGATCACAGTTTGGATGGTATTCACAACCGATTTATATGCGCACGCTGGACTGCAATAGTTGTGACTGATCACAGTTTGGATGGTATTCACAACAAGGTGTTCCCATCCATAATTAACCAGGAAGTTGTGACTTATCACAATTTGGAATGTATTCACAGCACGATTATATAGCATGTAATACAGCACATTGTTGTGAATGCTCACAGTTTATAAGGTACTCACAACCACAAATTATGAATTCAGAATGATGCATTTTGAATTAGAGAAGAATCAAAAATGCAAAATTTTTATTCTCATTACACAATACTAACATTTCAATACTTAAAAATATGAAAACAAATTACTTTACATACTATCACCCTTTTGCCATATTCTTCCTAATTGGTTTATATCTAGGAGGTCTTATATATGTTCAGCAATTTCATTGGACATATCCTTTTTTAGGTCTTGGGATAACTATACTACTACTTGAAACTATTGATAAATGGTTATGGAAGTATCCTCCATTTTCATGGTTATTTCTTATCAAAGACTTTTCAGGAACATACAAAGGCAATCAAGAATGTTTTATCATCGAAAAAGTCGATGGGGAATGTGAAATTAATATGATATACATCATAGCTGAAATGGAAATAGTACAAACAGGAAGTAGCATTACTGTCAATGCTATTTATAGGCGGAAGAAGAAAAAAACATCTAGTTCATTCAGCAATCTATGCATGCTAACAAAAACAAAAGATAAAAAACATTTTCAGTTAGTATATCACTACACAAATGAAGGAAGCGGTGCAGAAGGACTGGACAAACATTCTGGTACCTGTTTTCTAACGGTAAGAAAGAAAAAAGGACAGTATTTCTTAGATGGAAACTATTACACAAACCGACAACCCTATCCAACCAGAGGAAACTTCCAAAGTTTAGAAAAAATTAAAAATAAAAATTAAACAAAAAAATCATGGCAACATTGCACAAAGAATACAACGAATTTTACAAAAAAATTAAACTAACAGGAAACCGAAAAGAAGGCTTAACTGGAAGCAGAAAATCACTTCGTAAAAAGATTAAAGATTGGTTTGCAGAAAATAAACCAGATAAGCTTCAGCCGAAGTTTGAAGGACAAGGCTCTTTTGAAATGAACACAACCATTAATCCTATTGTAATTCATATTGACGGCGAAGAAATACGGAAATATGATTTAGATGACGGAGTTTATTTTCATGAAAAAGAAGGAGAAAATAATAGAGAAAAAATTGACACTTGGCATAATTGGGTATATGAAGCTGTAAAAGATCATACACAAGAAGATACAATTCGAAAAAATACCTGCGTTCGTGTTGTTTTTTCAGATGGGCATCATATTGACTTACCAATCTATTATAAAAATGGCGATACTCCAGAATTAGCTCACCGTTCTAAAGGTTGGTCAGATAGTGATCCTGTCGAGTTTACAGATTGGTTTAAAGGAAAAGCAAATGACCAAAAGAAACGTTTGGTACGCTACATTAAAGCATGGAAAGACTTTCGTCACAATAAAAATTCAAATCTGAAATTACCATCAGGATTTGCATTAACAATTTTAGTAGTTAATAATTATGTCGAAAAAGATAACGATGATGCTGCATTTAGAGAAACGATTCGAAAGATGTACAATTCACTTTCTGCACCTTATGGATTCAAGTGTTTACGTCCTACAACTCCTAAAAATGAAGATGTATTTGCAGAGTATTCTAAAACCAGAAAAGATAATTTCTTAACAGCTTTAAATCGTCTGTTAGATGATTGTGATAAAGCTAAAAATGAAAAGAACTTCAAAAAGGCTTCTGAATATTTGATTGACAAACAATTCGATAATCGTTTTCCTAAAGGAGCAGATAAGGATGAAGAAGATCAAAAACAATCGATGTCAGACAACCTAAACAGAAGTTACATAAAGCCAAAACCTTATGCGAATTAAAGATCAAATCGAAAAAGTTCAAATAGCTTTTCCTGAGTTAATATATAATGAAGAAGCTCATACATTAAAAGGAGAGCTAGAAGCATTTCCAAATGATGTTTATACTGTATTGATTGAATTAGACCCTTGGAGTACACATTTTCCAAGGGTTTATGAAATCGGAGAACGCATTCCGAAAAAAATAGATAGGCATGTCTATACAACGAAAGGAAATTGTTGTTTTACAACACCAAGACTTGAAGAAATATACTTAAAAACCAAAGTCAAAACCCTGCTACAGTTTGTGCAACACATAGTACTTCCGTACCTCCAAAATAACTCTTACTACGAACATTATCAAGAATATAAATTTGGAGAATTTTCACATACGGATTCCACTTTAGAAAGCTATCAAACATTGCTAGGAGTGGAAGATCGAATGTTAATCTATAATATACTATTGAATTACTATAACGGAAAAAAGTTAACAGCTAAATCTGATTGTTATTGCGGAAGTAAACGTACACTTAGAAAATGCACAAAAGGAAATCATAAACGGGGCTATGAGCTACTAAAATATATTGATAAGGAGCATATGGCATCGGATATAAAAATTCTGATAAGAGAGATCGTAGATCAAAGTAAAAGAGATAGAAATATCTAAACAAAAAAACATGGCAATATTACATGAAAAATTTATCGACTTTAATTCCAAAATTGAATTAAAAGGTGATAGAAAAGATAGCTTATTAAGAAGTAGAAAATCAATTCGTGATAAAATCAAAAAATGGTTTTCAGAGAATCAACCAGACAGATTGCAACCAAAATTCAGAGGTCAAGGCTCGTTTGAAATGAATACTACTGTAAAACCTATAGTAGTGAAAGGGAAAAGAAAATACGATTTGGATGATGGTGTCTATTTTATTGAAAAAGCAGGAGAAAATAATAGAGAAAAAATTGACACATGGCACGATTGGGTATACAATGCTGTAAATACGCATACGATCAAAGAAACCAAACGTAAAAACACTTGTGTACGTGTGATATTTTCAGATGGACATCATATCGACTTGCCCATCTATTACAAAAAAGGAACCTCTCAAAAATTAGCACGCCGCCCTAACGATTGGATCAATAGCGAACCTGTAAAATTTACAAATTGGTTTAACGGAAATTCAAACAAGCAAACCAAGCGTTTGATCCGCTATATGAAGGCATGGAAAGATTTTAGACAGACGACAAATACACATCTAAAATTCCCATCTGGTTTTGCGTTGACCATTTTAATCGTCAATAATTATGTAAAAAAACAACATGACGATGAAGCTTTTAGAGAAACGATTCGCAGAATGTACAATACACTTTCTACACGGAACGGATTTAAATGCTTGCGTCCAACGACACCAAGAGGAGAAAATATTTTTAGAGACTATTCAAAAACCAGAAAAAATGATTTCCTAAAAGCATTAAAAAGCTTGTTAGATGACTGTGATCGTGCAAAAAATGATAACAACTTCCAAAAGGCATCCGAGTACTTGATTAAAAATCAGTTTGGAGATCGCTTTCCAAAAGGAAACAATAGAAATACCTAAACCAAGACTGTCATGAAATACAAAAAGAATACAATAAAAGTAAAAGCAAATCAGCGACGTTCGGTTCCTGAGTTACATAAAAACGGAGAACTCGCTGTATTTTATAATATTGCATACAATCGTACGAGTAATTTTATCAAAACGATTCAACGTAAAGATAAAGCACAAGATTTTTCAGAAATACGCGAACTATTTTTTCCAAAACATTCCGAAAATAACGAACGAAAAAAGCAACTTGATTTTAAAGATTTGAACTTTAAAATGAAAGGTATGACGGATCGTACGTATTCAGAATTAAAAGTATTCTTTTGGAATACACCGAAAGGAAGAAACATTCGGTATGTCGCACCACAGGATATCAAGGAAATTAATCATGTGCTTCTGTTATTATTACGCTTACGCGATTACCATTCGCATTATTGGCATGAAGAAACAGCAATCTATCCAACAAATACCGCGCGTATTGTGTTAGATCGCACGTTTGAAGTCGCGTTGCGAAGTTACCAACCACAAATTAGTTTTGCTGTTGATGTCATTCCGTATGAAGATTGTTGGAATACTAAAGATGATCGAAAGTTAAGTACGATAGGAATTGACTTCTTTCTAGGCTTTTTCTTAACGCGTGGGCAAATGGAATTATACATGAAGTCACGTCAATACTTGAATCGTGGAGGCTATTCCAAACCACCCACTGAAAAAGGAAGATCAAGTAATGGAAATACCTATCTCTTTGATAAATACGGAAATGCGAAAAGGCATCCAGATGGCACATTGCGTTCTGCAAATGATATTATTGATTTGGAAAAGAGTCGTTTTATCGCTTCATTTTATGCGCAACGTGATGCTTCTGAAAGTGCAGCCTATTGGCTCGGAAAACATACTCTATTTGACATGGATGTTGCGCAATATCACACATTGCAAGTAACCAATTACTTAGGTTCATTACCAACCTATTTATTTGATGAACTTTCAGCAGAAAATAAACTTGAAATTGTACGCCGTACGACCAAACGTCCTACAGCTTTATTGGCTACTTCAATCGCTTTGTTAGCAGGAAAGCAACAAGATTTCTCATGGCGTGTGTATTCTGATGAGGTGATTCAAAGAAAAGTTTCGCATGAACAAAAGAAAAGAGAAGACATTCAAAAAATTCCTGAAGCCTATTATACCACCAAAGCTACCTATGTAAAGGAACTAGGAACCGTGTCCGTAATTGCAGATCGATTAAACCAGGAGACGGAAACTGTAAATCCTGAATCGGTTCAAGTACAGCATGAACTCTATGAAAGTGGCGATCGTATTATGATTCGAATCGAAATTAAAAAAGATACGTATATGCATCTCATCATTGGACACCAAAATATAAAACATTGGAGTGCATTGGTCGGGATGAGCAAACTAGAAAGTAGTTTGGAAGCTCTGCGTAGTTTTAGTATTGACTTTATCAAGTGGTTGCAAAGTATCAAACACAACATCTTTTTTTCAATCGGAGATAGTTTTTTAAAACATTTTGATGGTGTCAAAAACAGTCATGGTTCTACTAAATATAGACCTTTATTACCTACAATCTTATTACAATTAGCAGGGAAGAATATTTCAGAAACGGAGGCAATGACTGTCTTACGAACACGCATCAAGCAAAAGATAAAACGCATTCTGAATAAAAAGAATAATAATCATTTTGCAGCATTGGTGCATCAATACAATCAACCAGCGTATCAAACAGGATATTTTGATGAAAAAGAGCAGGCGAGGATTCTAAAGAAAATAAATACCATAGAAAACTTAATCAAAGCCAAAAAAGCAACCGATGCCGATATTATTCAAAAAAGAACCTTAGAACGACAATGGAAAGGAAAAGTAAAAACCGCGATTCGAAATGAAAAAATGCAATTGTTGTACAAATCGTTGGAATGGATTTTAGGGAAAAAAGGAAAATTCATATCTACGGAAGCCAAAAAGCAGTTCGCAAAATATTGTTACTTATTAGATGTGCAAGCATGGAAAGAGGACAATTTATCTTTAATTGCAGATTGGCTAAATACAGCTTGTACTGCAAAACCCAACTTGAAAAAGCACGAAAATGATCAAATGGAAATCTATCAGCGAAAAGTGCGACAAGTATTGCTGCAAGCTATTTCATTTGACAATTGTTTTGAGCGAATGACACAAGTAGCTTTAGATAAATACGAAGAAGAACTACAAAAACTTGATACCTTTACACATTATGGAAACTTGATTGGCTTGGCGCGAAAATTAGATATCTCCAATCCATCCAATACACTAAAAAGTAATACACAAGAAGATAGCAAGCATACTACTCGAAAAGATGAAATCTTAGCACCTTTTTACAAGCAAGATGACGAAGGCATACATGGCTATGTACACTTACCACATGATTTCTTTTTAATTGCACCACAAACGCGAGAAGCGTTAAAACAACAATTTAAAAATCTACCTGAAACCAGAGAAGCTTTCAAAACTATTAAAGATCGTTGGCAACAGTTGGAAACATCAGAAAACTATCAAATCTATTTTGCGGACTTTCAAAAAACCAATGCTAAACTTAAAGAAGCAAAAGCAAATGCTTCGGGTAAACCAACCATTGTAAATTCCTTTGCAGAAATCAAAGTACATCTTGTAGACGATTTAAAACAGCAAAAGCAAAAAATAAAGCAATGGTATGAAGATTGGTATACCGATGTAGTTTTGACCTTATTACAGGGTAGATTATTACAACAAGACAGTCGTTTGCCGCTAACTTGGAAAGACAAAGATGTTGTGGACATTCGTAAAAATAGAAATCAAATTCCGAAAGACATAGATGGTGTTCGTGTATTATTTCCCGTAAAACAACTCAAAAGCAGTGACTTTTACAGTGTCAATAGAATAAAAAGCATTGTGGAACGCCTCAAAAAGGAAGCATCTGAAAAAACAGAATATACCTATCAAGAAATCAAAACAGCCATGCAGTTGCATTGGAAAGAAAGTATATGGTTTGTATCGCAATTATTATCTTTTGAAAAAAGTCATAAAAAGCTGATTCAACATACAAATAATGATACTTTAGAACGTATGGGTGTCGCTTCCTTTGAAGACTTTGAAACCCAATTAGGAATTCACTTTAAAACCATGAGTGATGTACGAAACAAAGCCTTGCATGCAGATATTTTACCTCCCGAAATATCGTATACAGAATTAGCTAAAACAATTGCAAAATTTAAAAAAAGAAGTAAAAGCTATCATGAATAAGAGTTGAACTTACTTTTTTGGATGCTGGATAATTGTTTAAAGTGTTGTGAGAGAGAATTATATTTTAATATTTTTAGGGTTATGTTGTGAATTGTCTTGTTTTGGAAGGTAGTCACAACCATGTTTTTTGAAATTCGAATTTCATTTTTGTTGTGAATTGTCTTGTTTTGGAAGGTAGTCACAACAGTGTCTTCTTTTGGACTCCATCCTAATCTGTTGTGAATTGTCTTGTTTTGGTCGGTAGTCAAAACTGTTCATCCAAATGGTATTCACTTCGACGTGTTGTGAATCATCTTGTTTTGGTCGGTAGTCACAACACTAGAAGGCGCATAGTACAATCTTCCATCGTTGTGAATCATCTTGTTTTGGTCGGTAGTCACAACCGGTCAATATTATATTGTCCTTTGCCTGAGGTTGTGAATCATCTTGTTTTGGTCGGTAGTCACAACAGGTTCTGTTTACAGCTGCGTAGGTTTGATGTTGTGAATCATCTTGTTTTGGATGGTATTCACAACAGTATTAAGTTTTTAATTCAATTACGATTGGTTGTGAATTGTCTCGTTTTGGATGGTAGTCACAACATATTGCAAATGAGTATTATTATTCGGATTGTTGTGAATTGTCTCGTTTTGGATGGTAGTCACAACCTCCTTTCCCATATCTTTTATTGTAAGTCAGTTGTGAATGATCTCGTTTTGGATGGTAGTCACAACATCCGGATATGGAACACTGTTAGCAACTTCGTTGTGAATGATCTCGTTTTGGATGGTAGTCACAACCTCCTTTCCCATATCTTTTATTGTAAGTCAGTTGTGAATGATCTCGTTTTGGATGGTAGTCACAACAAATTTCGTAGGTAACTCATTATTCCTGGTGTTGTGATTGATCTTGTTTTAGCTGTTAGTTACAACAGTCAGCCCAAAAGTATAGTCCTAGTCTTAGTTGTGAATGATCTCATTTTGGAAGGTATTCATAGTACTTGTGGGTCAATTATCTCTAATGCTATTGTTGTGAATTGTCTTGTTTTGGATGGTATTCACAACTGGATAAAAGGTATTTAGACGAAGAAACGCGTTGTGACTCATCACATTTTGGATGTTAGTCACAACTAAAATGTTGTAAATTTGTTTCTAAATATTGTTGTGTTTTGTCTCGTTTTGGATGATTGTCACAACACTTTTATTCACTTTTTGTTGTTGAAATTTGTTGTGAACTATCTCATATTGGATGGTAGTCACAACAAACATAAAGTACACTTTAAATCCTCATAGTTGTGAATTGTCACGTTTTGGATGGTACTCACAACGACTCGATGAGCTACAAGCATGATACTCTAGTTGTGAATGATCTCGTTTTGGAAGGTAGTCACAACTCATCGCTCCAGCATCTTGAAATACTCTAGGTTGTGAATGATCTCGTTTTGGAAGGTAGTCACAACATAGCTACATGACTATGTAAAAGCCAATAGTTGTGACTGATCACGTTTTGGTTGGTATTCACAACTAAGTAAAAACGTGAATATTTGAAATTCGTGTTGTTAATGATTACGTTTTGGATGGTACTCACAACACGTCCCACCGCTTCATAAAACAGACACACGTTGTAATTGACCACGTTTTGGATGGTAGTCACAACTTCATTTTATAGGGTTTTGTTTGTTTTTAGTTGTGATTGATCACGTTTTGGATGGTAGTCACAACCATCTTTTTTGGATTTTTAAAATTGAAGTTGTTATAACTGATCACATTTTGGATGGTAGTCACAACAGCTAGTGATTGATAATAGATCGTTTATAAGTTGTGACTTATCACATTTTGGATGGTAGTCACAACACGCATTCATTGATGCTAATTTTTATTCAGGTTGTGAATGATCTCAGTTTGGATGGTAGTCACAACATTGCTTGTCTTCCCAATTGGCACTTAGTAGTTGTGAATGATCTCAGTTTGGATGGTAGTCACAACGACTACACCACAAGAGACAACTACCAATCAGTTGTGACTGATCACAGTTTGGATGGTAGTCACAACTATATCGGAATAAGGAACTACTTTCTTTTTGTTGCGAATTATCACATTTTGGACGGTAGTCACAACAATACACTATTTATACTCGCTCAGACGAGTGTTGTGAATTGTCTTGTTTTGGAATGTAGTCACAACACTTTTATTCACTTCTTTGTTGTTGAAATTTGTTGTGAACTGTCTCATATTGGATGATAGTTACAACAACATTCCTAACAATCCTAATACTAATACTGTTGTAATTCGCCTTGTCTTGGAAGGTATTCACAACGCATTCATACGCTTTATTTGTTCGGCAATAGTTGTGACTGATCACAATTTGGATGGTAATCACAACATAAATTTTTTAGGTATTGATATTATTAACAACAAAACACAACAACAAGCAACAAAAAGAAAACCTCAATCATTACAATTGAGGCTTTCCGTTTCAGAATAACTTTAGTTTTACGATAATTGGGTTTACTAGGTAATTATTCTGTTAATTATAAATAAGACAATAGAGCTAACACTAAAATCAGCACTTCCAAAATTAGCGCAGTAAAAAAACCAATGATAAACCACCGAAAACGCTCTAATTTTTTTAAACTCATGTCCTTTATCAAAAAATACTTTTATTACTTTTGTTTAGGTAGCAAGGCGATAATACATGCCTTTGTCAACCGCCTTGCCCTAAACAGCAGAACTGACTAAAACTCTGCTTAAAACACGTCTTGAATGATAAAGCACTACAAAGGGAATGTGCTTTTGAGTAAGTAGCTTACTAGTGAAAAAATGATTCCATTCGTGACGTGTTTTTCTTATTTCTGTAATTCGTTATCTAAATCGAAACGATGCACATAGTTGTAAATTACTATGGATAGAAATATTAAAATGCCTAAGCATCCTATGCCAATAATGAGCATTATTAGCTCCCAAGTAGTAAATAAATCTGATTGTGCTTTTACAGTTTTTAAATTGGTAGTTATCATTTTTTAGGGTTAAAAGTTGATAGTTATTTTGGCTATTAATCAACTTTTTTTGGGAAAATAAAGAACTTACATTATCTGACTTTATTTGCGATACTTTTTACTAGTATATTTTATAAAGCTTTTCAATGGTCTTACCTAAAACGTCTTTTTTTTG
>JBCCLS010000049.1:0-10606 GCA_039026835.1 Bacteroidota bacterium
AAAATATCCAAGTTTATCTAAAAAATGCCTCACAATACGACGTGCCAGCCAAAGCTGGACTCATCAAAATTCAAACAAATATTTAACAACAAATTCATGAAAAAAAGTTTTTCAAAAATGCACCAAAAGCTATGGGGAATAGCTTTAGTACTGTTACCGTGTGTACTATTTTCACAAGTTCAAATTACGGGAAAAGTAACCAGTGAAAAGGAAATAATATCTTTTGCAAATGTTGTCTTAACAGATGGGGAAAATAAAATAGTAGGAGGCGCAATAACTGATGAAAACGGAGTTTTTGTCATTAAAACACAACAAGGAACATACAAAATTACCGTTAGTTTTATAGGATATACCAACTGGACAAAAGATATTGTCCTAGAAGAAGATTTAGATCTTGGGAATATTGTATTACAACCAAGTCAAGAAAATTTGGGAGAGGTAGTTGTTGAAGCACGTAAAAATTTAATCGTTCAAAAAACGGATCGACTTGTCTTTAATGTGGAAAATAATCCAGGTTTGAGCGGAGGAGATGCCTTAGATGCCTTAAAAGTCGCTCCAGGGCTCACCATTCAAAACAATACCATTGGTATGATTGGTAAAGGTGCAGCTGGCGTAATGGTCGATGGACGTTTGTTACCAATCACTGGAGACGATTTGGTTAATTTTCTAAATTCAATCTCTGCGGATGATATTAAAAGTATTGAAATAATTACCAATCCACCTGCAAAATATGAAGCAGAAGGAAATAGTGGTTTGATCAATATTATTTACAAAAAGGGCGCAAGAAACTCTTGGAAAAACTCAACAACAGTAGCGTACAATCAAAACGAATTTAACTTCTTTACCTTCAGAAATAATTTTTCTTACAATAAAAACAGATTCAAGCTTTCTATGAATTTAAGTGGAAACTCAGGATTTATACGAGGCATGGAAGATACGGATGTATTGTATCCTAGTGGCGCATGGAGAACGGCCTTACGTACCAAAAGTGAACGTAAAGATTACTCAGGAAGAATATTTGTAGACTATGAAATTTCAGATAATACAACTATTGGAGTACAATATCTTGGAAATGTAAACAAAGCTGGAACGGACGATCGTGCTAGTACACAAATATTTGATCCTTCGGACCAATTACAAACTTTATTATTAAACACAGGAAGAAGTCAGCCAGACGATAATAATAGCTTATATAATGTACACTTAGTATCAAAATTAGATACGTTGGGAAGAGAATTATCGATAGATTTAGATTATTTTGATTTAAATTCTGAATTTTCTAGAAATTTCATCACAGAAACATTTACACCTTCAAATCAATTTGTTTCTTTAGATCAGTCGGCACTTAATACGTCCAACCAAAATGTAGATAACTACAGCATCAAAGTAGATTTTCAACATCCGTTAAAAGCAGTGAACTTATCGTACGGAACAAAATTTAGTTTCATTAGAAACACAAGTGATGTAGCTTTCTTTAATACCATTACTGGGACACCTGTTTTTGATCCTTCTTTATCAAACGAATTTGAATATCAAGAAAACATCCAAGCTTTTTATGTAAATGCTACTAAAAAGTTTAATGACAAATGGGATGCACAAATTGGACTACGTGCTGAAAATACCGATACAGAAGGGTTTTCCAGAACGCTCAATCAAACCAATACCAATAGTTATTTTAAGTTATTTCCAACGGTATACATTGCCTATCGTAAAAATGACAATCACCAATTTGTGTTAAACTATGGAAGACGAATTAGCAGACCAAGTTTTAGAGACTTAAATCCTTTCCGATTTATTGTAAACAGTAATAATTTCTCTGAAGGAAATCCATTCTTACAACCTTCATTTAGTGATAATTATGACTTCACGTATACGTATAAAAACAACTTGCGAACCAATCTTTTCTTAAACAGAACGACAAACGGATTTGGAACTATTTTTACGCCAATTGCTGATATTACCACTCAAATTGTAACGCGTGAAAACTATTTTGAAGATTATAACTTTGGTTTAGGAGAATCGTATTCGTATCGCGGATTAAGCTGGTTGCAAAACAACAACAGTGTCTATCTTTTAGGTTCTAATACAAAATTTTTTGATGAAGTAATTTCTGCAAAAGAAATGAATGGTTTCCGTTTTTATGTGTCAACAAACAATACCATTTCATTTAGTAAAGTATCAAAATTCTCAGTTAACTTTTGGTATAGTACGTCGTATAAAACCAATCTTTTTGACTTTGGAGAAATGTACAATCTAAGTTTTGGATACAAGCATGATTTTCTTAATAAAGACTTGCAACTTTCAATGTTTATAAATGATGTATTTGATACAGGAACGCTCAATAATTTGGTTTCTGAAGTAAACGGAATTCAACAAGTATACTCACAAAACTACAGTAACAGATATTTCAGACTCTCATTAACTTACAGCTTTGGTAACAAGAAAATCAATGTGAACCAAAGAGGATTTGGTAATGATGAAGAGCGTAGAAGAGCTGGTGCCAACTAAACATGAACACAACATATAAAGTACAACTATTTCTGCTCCATTTTGCGGGCGGAAGTAGTTACTCTTATGATTTTCTTCGAGTTTTTATGGATGCTGATTTTGAATTTATTCCATTAGAAATTCCCGGAAGAGGAAAAAGATTTGGCGAATCGTTGTTGACTCATAAAAATGAAGCTATAGCCGATTATACCAAGCAGCTACAAAAACTTCGAAATCAACACGTACCATATCTAATATATGGACATAGTATGGGAGCTACATTGGCGCTTTCTGTGGCGCATGAAATGGAAAAAATAAATGACATTCCATTAAGTTTGATTGTTTCTGGGAATACTGGGCCTGGTGTAAAAGATATCGAAGAAGTTCATCAAAACAATCCGCGGTATGCAATGAGCGATGCAGATTTCAAAGCAGAATTGACAGATCTTGGCGGAGTTCCTGATGAAATATTACAAAGTGACGAAATGTATAGCCTTTTTGTGCCGATCATGCGTTCAGATTTTGAAATCTTAGAAAAAGGAAGTAGTCATCATTCAGACAAACAAATAGTACTATCAACACCTATATATGCCGTAATGGGCTCGGAAGAAAAATATTGCGAACACATTACCAATTGGGAAAAATATACCAACAACACATTTGATCACCAATTACTAGAAGGAAATCACTTTTTCATAAACGACCATCCTGAAAAACTTTCTAGTATTATCACAAACTGTTACCAAAAGAATATCAACAGATAAATATACGCTCGTATAGCTCTTTAGTGTACTCTTTCTTATTGTATTTATTAAAAACAACTAATAACTAATTAATTATGGCTTTAGCTGAAAAATTAATCGTTGAGTATCCGAAGAATATATATTCTATAAAGCAAAATGATATATATATTCTTCAATTCAAAACAAATATTCAAGTGGTTGATGAACATACTCCATTGACTGTAAACCAAATAAAACTCTCAGAAAAGGTATCTATGAAATTCCGATACTTACTAGGAAGTTTAAACTTTTTATATCAAAAAAGTAGAAAAAAGATTAAAAATGAAAAAATGAAACATTACATAATTTTCAATATTTCAAAAGTATTAATGAATCTTGCTGTTCGAATTGAAGAAACTGAAAATCAGCAGCAAATAGAGCAAATTATAAAGCAAATGGACTTAGAACGCTTAAAAATAAAAGAAAGTCTACGCTAAATACCTTCTTCTCGCTTCGAGAAATTACCATCTCACTACAATTACTTTAAAATAAACAATACTATCATGATACGATTAAAAGTTAAAAATATCGTTTACATCATCCTATATGCCTTACCCAATACTATACTAAGTTTTGGTATCGTATATATTATTAATAATGTCCTTTCAGGAAATCCAGCATTTTTGCAAGACTATATGGGAATTGTATTTGTGGCTTTAATAGGCTATACCTACTTGCTAAACATTGTATTCCAAAAATGGTTAAACAAGTTTGCCTTTGATGTGTTATACGAAAATGAGAAAAAAATATTCAATCAAATACTAAGCGCGCCAATGCGAAGTTTGGAACGATTTGGTCCAAAACGATTTCTAACCGCAGTAGAAGATCTACGAACATTTTCACAGCTGCCCTATACCGTTACGCATACCGTAAACTCGGTTTTAATGCTCGTCCTATGTTTGGTATATATGTTTTCCTTATCCACAACATCAGCGTTAATTGTTATTGGTTTAATTTTGGTAGTAGCTGCCTGTTACTTTATTGTCATTAACTCTATGTCTAACGAAGTAGCTACGTTACGAGAATTCAATGAGCACTACTATGAATATGTAGGAGATGTAATTGATGGTTTTCAAGAACTAAAATTAAGTTTCTTCAGAAGAAGCAATCTCATGAACAAATTTTTAGTGCCTAACAGAGACGCAGCAAAAAATCTTGATTTTAAAATTAATTATATATTTCTATCTGTAAACCTTATTAGTCAATACGGATTATACATTGTCATCGCAGTCATTCTATTTGTATTACCAGGATTGGGAATCTTGCCAAGAACAGATGTTATTTCGTATGTAGTCATCATTATGTTTGTTTCAGGTCCTATAAACAACCTGATCAATCTACAGCAAATGTATACACGATTTATTGTGGCAAATACGCGTATCAATAAGTTTTTAGAGGATTTTAAATTATTAGATAATGATGCCGATTTAGAAGTAACAGAAACAAAAGAATTTGAATCGTTGGTATTCAAAGATGTATACTTCAGTTATGATGAAGAAAATAATGAATCGTTTGCGCTAGGTCCAATTAACTTAGAAATTCAACAAGGAGAAACCATTTTTATTGTTGGAGGAAATGGTTCTGGAAAAAGTACCTTTATCAATGCACTTACAGGAATCTATGATCCGTCGTTGGGTGACATTTATTTGAATGGCGAAAAAGAAAATATCAAAGGAGACTTGCAAAGCATGATCGCTTCTGTATTTACACACAACTATCTATTCTCTCATAACTACGACAATTACACACTAGAAAACAATACATTCTATAAAGAATGGTTGGAAATCATGAAACTAGACGGAGTGGTAACTGATGACTCTGATGAAGCCGCACGTAGAGGCTTTTCTAAAGGACAAAGCAAGCGTATGTCGTTAATATTTGCCTTATTAGAAAAAAGACCAATCATTGTTTTAGATGAATGGGCAGCTGATCAAGATCCACATTTTAGAAAATATTTCTATGAAGAATTGATTCCAAAACTTCAGGAAATGGGGAAAACAATCATTGCCGTAACACATGATGATGCGTATTTCCATAATGCAAATCGTATCATAAAATTTGACTATGGAAAAATAGTCAGAGATGTTCCTGTCATCAGCAGAAAAGAACTTACCGAAAGTTTATGGCTATAATTTGAAGCATCTCTTTTCTTCAAAATCACACTCTTAACTATTATACCAAACGTTATGAAACTCACGTTACCACAGCAAGATATTTACTTTGAGCAATTGTTGTATCCAGATGAGCCTATCTACAATATTGGGGCAAAAATTGCGATTGAAGGCGATATTGACGTTGACATATTCAAAAAAGCATACCAAGAATTAATCACACAACACGATGCCTATCGAAGTGTGGTGATCAATGATATACAAAATCCACGTATAAAAATCGTCAAAGACCACAACTCCGAGTTGGGTTTGCTTGATTTTTCAAACGAAAGCAATCCTAAGGAAGCGGCTACAAACTACATGCAAGCTACTTTTGGAAAAGCTTTTGACTTCAATACAGGTGAATTATTACACAAATTTGAACTGATCAAAATTCACGATACTTTTCATTACCTATTTTCGATGTATCATCACATCATTACAGATGGTTGGGGAACTTCGTTAATGTTTCAGCGTTTTGTAAAAAATTACAATGAAATCAGTGCGCATGGAAGTGTTATCTCAGAATATCCATACAGTTATGAAACTTTTGCCGCAGATGATGAAGCGTACATACATTCAGAAGCATATCAAAAAGATAAAAATTATTGGCTAGAAAAATTTGAACACCTTCCAGAACCGCTTTTCAAACGTATTGATGAAACAATATACAGCAATAAAAGTAAGCGAAAAGCAATTGAAATAAAGCGTACTCTATACGATCAACTTGCTGAAATAGGAAAAGCCAATAGAGCCTCCACATTTCATGTTATCCTTGCAAGTTTGTATCTCTACTTTGCAAGAAAGCATCAAAACAATGATATCGCTATTGGATTGCCTGTACTAAACAGAGGAAAATCGATATTCAAAAAAACGGTTGGTTTATTTATGGGAATTGCTGCATTGCGTATTCCTATTGACATAGAAGCTACTTTTGAAGATGTAATACAAGCGATCAGACAGCAATTACGACAAGATTATCGCCACCAACGATTTCCGTTAGGGAAATTAATTCAGGAAAAAGGAATCTTCAAGGAAAGAGAACAACTGTTCAATATTACACTTTCCTACGAAAAGCAAAACTATGCAGATCATTTTGGAGCTACCAAAACTACGGTCATTCCGATGACGCATCAGGCCGAACGTGTTGCCTTGGCAATTTATATCAGAGAATTTGATGCTTCCGAAAGTGTAACAATCGATTTTGATTACAATACCAATTATTTTGAGGAGGCAGACATCACACAAGTTGTGACACATTTTGAGGAACTTATACAGCAAATCATTTCAAATCCTTCACAAAAAATTACAGCGTATTCATATCTCACGAAAAGTGAAAAAACACAATTACTACATACGTTTAACGATACCAAAACGGAATTGGATCACAATGCTACAGTACTATCTGAATTTCAAAAATCGGCAATACTTTATCCAGAAAAGATTGCTATTCAAGATATTGAAAAAAGCTATTCGTACGCTGCTGCAGATCGTACAAGCAACGCCATTGCCACTGCAATACAACAACGTTTTAAAGCAAATACCAAAGCACCCATTGCGGTTTTAATGGAACGTTCGGCAGATTTGGTAGTAACGTTAGTAGGAATCTTAAAAGCAGGACACGCCTACATTCCGTTAGATCCAAGTTTTCCTAAAGAACGCCTCAATTATATTACCAAACACAGTAATGTGAATTGTGTAATCGGAAAAAAAGACTTAAAACATCTAATAGGTTCAGCGGTAACTTTTATAGCGGCAGAAAAATTATTAGAAACTGAAAATGATAAAACGGAAACCTTAGCAGTCGTTACACCAAAAGACAGCGCTTACATCATTTACACTTCGGGTTCTACAGGAAATCCTAAAGGTGTTGAAATTGGACATGAATCGTTGTATAACTTTTTACACAGTATCAAAAATCAGCCAGGACTCACTAAAGATGATGTGCTATACTCTGTAACCACACAATCGTTTGATATTTCTATTTTAGAATTCTTTACGCCGTTAATCACTGGAGCAACCGTTTATGTAGCTACCAACAAAACCTTGGAAGATCCATTAACAATTATAGAAGAAATTGAACATGTACAACCAACAATACTGCAAGCAACACCTAGCTTTTACCAACTATTATACAATGCAGGATGGAAAGGTGATGCACAATTAAAGATACTTTGTGGAGGTGATTTGTTGAGCGAAGCGTTAGCGCAAAAATTACTAGACACTTCTCACGAAGTTTGGAATATGTACGGACCTACAGAAACCACTATTTGGTCAAGTGTCAAACGAATTTTGCACGCAAAAGATGCTTCAAATATTGGAAAACCTATTCACAATACAAGTTTCTTGCTTTTGGATGCACAATTGCAATTACTTCCCGTAAACACGCCAGGTAAAATATACATTGGTGGAAAAGGATTGGCAAAAGGATATTTCAAAGCACCGGAATTGACCAGCCAGAAATTTATTCAAAATCCTTTTCATCCTGATGAACTTATGTATGACACCAGTGACTTAGGAAAATGGACAGCACATGGAGATATTGAATTTTTGGGAAGAAATGACAATCAGGTAAAAATAAGAGGATATCGAATAGAATTGGGAGATATAGAAACACAATTAAATTCGATAGCAGCGATCAAATCGTCTGTAGTAGTTGCTAAAAAACGCACAAATCATGAAGTACACCTAGTAGCCTATCTTAGTACTGAAAAGAATGGTTTTGATGCGGATGCGATTATCAGTTATTTACGTCGTAAGTTGCCTGAATATATGATTCCGTACACCTTGATTGAAGTTGAAGAATTTCCACTCACACCAAATAAAAAGATCGATAGGAAATACTTAACACAATTAGAAACAACGCAACAGTCATCAGAAGAAGTATTACTATTGCCAAGAAGCGCAAAAGAAAAAGAATTATATCAATTCTTTAAAAAAGTATTAAAGCGAGCAGAAGATTTTAGCATTTCAAAAAGCTTTTTTGCGCTTGGAGGACACTCATTAAATGCGGTAAAACTCATAGGTTTAATTGAACGAAAATACAAGCAACGCTTAACACTAAAAACAATTTTCAATTATCCTGACATTCTTTCACTTGCAAATTATTTACAAAACAAAACAACAAAGCAAGGGAGAGCTATTATACCAGTAAAGCCTAGAGAATATTACCCAATTACCTTTCCACAATACATGATTTGGTTAGCATCATTGCAACCTGAAAAATCAATTGCCTATAACATGTCAGGTGTATATGCCATTGACGGTAACATGCGTGTTGCCCTCTTACAACAAGCTTTTGAGGGAATCATTCAGAAATATGAAATCTTTCGTACCAACTTCAAAGAAGTACAAGGAAGTCCGCGTCAACAAATAAAGAGTATGGAGGCAATTCAATTTTCTATAGATGAAATTCATACCACAAAAGAAACATATGATGAGGTTGTAAAAGAATATACCAATAAAGAATTCAACTTAGAACAAGATCTACTGATAAGAGTTGCATTGGTGTATAAGGAAGATGGAAACAATACGTTGATATTTACCACACATCATGTAATGATGGATGGTTGGTCACTTGAAATTATTGTAAAAGAAATTACAACACGATACCGAACGCTAGCCGAACAAAATACTGTAAAGGAAGAAGTTCTCAATTTTCAATACAGAGATTTTGTCATTTGGCAAAATAATATAGAACAAGAAAACGAAGCTAACAATAGAATTTTTTGGAAAGAATACTTACAACAATACCAATGGAAATCATTAATTCCATATGATTATAGCGTTTCAGATGATAAATATACCGGAAACTTTCATCTATTTCGTTGGCCTAAAAAATTCATGGACGACTTGCACGGATTGGCAGTGCAACATAAAGTGACATTGCATACCTTACTAATGACTTCTTTCCATGTATTAGTTCATAAATTATATGGTATAGAAGATATCTGCGTAGGAACGATCAATTCAGGTAGAACATTCTCAGGATTAGAAAATCAAATAGGAATGTTTGTAAAAACATTACCATTGCGAAGTAGTGTAGGAGCCAATGATTCTTTTGTAGCACTCATGCAGCAAATGCATGAAAATTTACTTACTGTAGATGAACATCAGGACATTCCTGAAGATGTACTCAACACCTTGCGCTTGGAAGCGATTTTAGTATTGCAAAATCAAACCTTCAACTACGGGAAGTTTGAAATTACAGAAGATATTACGTTGCATATGAGTCCAGCAATTACCAAATACAACAGACTTCCGCTTTTAATTGATTTCTCTGTACAAGGTGACTATTTCAAAGGATCTATCTTGTATGATGCTACAAAATATGAAAGAGCTACGATGGAATTTTTCACAGCAAAATTTGAAAAATTTCTTGAACAAATCTTACATAATATAACCATTCCAGTACATGCTATTGACATTGCTTCAGCATTTGAAAAGGAAGCATCCATAACCATTGATTTTAACTTTTAATACGACAAAACTATTATATCATGACTTTTAAAATAACTAGAACTACACTACTCTTACAGCTAATTTTAAGTATGATTAGTGTTCAGGTATGGTCACAAAATGTATCCTTAGAAGAAGCGGAAACATTTTTTCCTTCGGCTGATATTTTAAACGAAGACACTATTACGTGGCATTATTTATCAGTTCCTGAAAACTGGGAAAAATCTGAAACAAATACGATCAAGGTTGCAGTTTCAGTATTAAAAAACAAAGCCAACAATGACAATGCTCCCGCAGTTGTGTTTATACAAGGTGGACCAGGCGCTAGTGGTATTAGTACCATAGGATCATGGGTAAACCATTCCTTACGTCAAGAAAATGATATTGTATTGCTTGACATCAGAGGAACAGGCTATTCAGAACCTCGTTTATGTCCTGATCTTGGAAATGAATTCTTAGCCATCTTGGCAAAAAACCAAACTGCTGCTAAAGATGAAGAAGAAAAAACAAATGCAGCCTTTGCTTGCAAGCAGGAACTTATAAAAAATGGTGTTGATACCAATGCGTATCATAGCATATCTGTAGCAAAAGATTTAGAAGCATTACGCAAAAAATTAGGATACAAAAATTGGACAGTTTACGGTGCTTCGTATGGAACATATATGGCACAAGTATATGCTAATAAGTATCCTTCCGCAGTACAATCTTTAATCTTAGACTCTTCTATAG
>JBCCLS010000050.1:0-10520 GCA_039026835.1 Bacteroidota bacterium
CTTCGCATCTCATACATTGGGTATAAAACACAAATTGTTCCTGTAACCGATCAAACATTTTATACCATCTATTTAGAAGAAGAATTTAACTCTTTAGATGAAGTGGTAATTACCTCATCCTACGGAACTAAAAAGCTGAAACAAGAAGTTGTTGCAAGTATTTCTACAGTAAAGCCAGAAGCGATCATCAAAGAACAACCAGCCGTTTCTTTTGAAGAATTATTAGAAGGACAAGTGGCAGGACTCAATGTGGAAATTAACCCAGAATTGGGAGAAGCAGTAGCAATTGATATTCGTGGTCAAGGCTCGCTCACGCCTTTAAACTCAAATGTAGTAGGAACCTCAACACAACCGTTAATCATTATTGATGGCATCATCATGACAGAAGAAACAGGAATTGATGGAAGCAACTTTTTTGATGTCGGCACAGGGAATCTTTCGGAAAATTTATTAAATCCATTAGCTAAAATCGGGATTGAAGATATTGAAACGATCAATGTACTAAAAGATGCAGCTGCTGTTGGATTGTATGGAGCCGATGCCGCAAATGGTGTCATTCTCATCACAACAAAAAAAGGAAGGGCAGGCGATTTGCGTTTTAACTTTTCTGCGCAAGCGGGAATTAGTAATGCCTTTAACGGATTCAAATACTTAAATGGAGAACAATACCAAGAAGTTGTCAATCAATATAACCTCAATAGTGGCTTTCCTGACAATGTACAAGAGTGGAATGGCGTCAATACCGATTGGTTTGACCTCTTGAATCAAAACGGTTCGTTTCAACGCTACAATGTAGGACTTACAGGCGGAACAGGAAACTTTATGTACCGAGCTAATATTGGATATCAAAAAAATAACGAATCCCAAATTTCAAACGATTACAGCAAATGGAATGCTGCCATAGCATTAGACTATCAATATAAAAAATGGAATGTTGCGTTACGAGTGTCTCCTTCTTTTGTAGAAAAAAACAATCCAAACACCTTATACAATTTTGCACTTCCGCCAACGTTGGCACCTTTTGATGAAGACGGAAATTTTACACCTTTTGCATCCTTTGGAAATCCACTAGCAGTGGCTGCGCAAAACAGAGCCAATGCAGAAACCTTTGGACTACTTACCAGTTTAAAAGTTGATTATGACATTACCGAAAATCTAAAAGCATCTACGCTATTTGGAATGGACTTTTCAGACAAAGATGAAGATCGCTATTTCAATGGTTTAAATGGTTCTGGACAATTCAATGATGGAGATGTAGGGCGCCGCGTCATTCGTGAGCGAAATACACAACGCTGGAACTGGAACGCCACGTTACTCTACAACAAAACCTTCAACAAAAAGCATAATTTTGATGCAATTGGCGGAATTGAATTACGCAGCGAAAACGTAGCACTTACCTTCAATCGAGGTGATGGATTTGTAAATTTTGAAACACCACAACCTATTTCCGCTGCTAATGAACAAGATTTCAGAGAAGACAGTTCCGAAACCAATGGCGTTTCTTTTTACAGTCAGGCAAACTATAATTTTGACAAACGCTACTTTGTGCTTGTCAATTTTAGAGTAGATCAAAGTTCAGCCTTTGGAGGTGATAATGATACCGCATACAACGCTGGATTGGGTGGAGGCTGGAATATTAGTAACGAATCCTTTTTTGAAGATGTAAACGGAATTGACTTTTTACGCTTGCGCACAAGTTTTGGAACCACTGGAAATTCACGAATTGGTTCGTATCGTGCACTTGGACTCTACACTACTTTAGACAACGGTTACAATGCCAATCCGTATGCAAACTTAACCTCATTACCGAATCCAAATTTGGGCTGGGAACGCAATGAAAAATTCAATATTGGATTGGATGTCAATTTTCTGGATAAGTTCCGATTTACAACCGATTATTTTCAAGATGTCATCAAAGACATGATAGTTTCGCGTGATGTGATTCCAGAAGTAGGATTAAATTCAGTACAAATCAACGGTGCTGAAATGAAAAACTGGGGAATTGAAATGAGTCTCCAAGCCAACTGGATTCAAAACGATAATTTCCGTTGGAATACGACCATAAATTACACTAGAATACGCAATGAAGTGACCAACTTAACTGGATTGGGTTCACAATTTTCATCTGCAGAAGTAGCACGTGCACAACGTATCGGATTTGCAACCTCTACGCTTTGGGGATTCGATTTTGTGGGAATTGATCCTGCTACAGGAACGGAATTGTACAATGTAGGTGGTGAAATTTATGATGCTGCGTATGTGGCTGATAATTTTGACGCTACCGATTGGCAACCGATTGGAAATACGCAACCTGATTTTTACGGCGGAATCATCAATAATTTCTCATACAAAAACTTCAATCTGTCTATTGCAATGTCGTACACCTACGGAGCAGATATTTTGTTGGGACGTGAATTGTTAGACAATTACAATGTGTTGACAAATAGAAACATCAGCGTAAACATTTTTGACGATGCCTGGCAGCAGCAAGGCGATATTGCCAACTATCAAGCCATTACAAGAGATCGAAGAATTATTTCCAACTCTACAAAGTATGTGTTTGACACCTCACACATTCGCTTAAAAGCGGTGAACTTAAGCTACAATCTTCCTGTCCAAAAGTTGAACATTCCACTTAAAAATTTGTCTGTATTTGTCAACGGTTCAAATTTATGGTAATGGTTTAAAAATCCCTCGGAAGATGGAAAAAATGGAGTCGCAGAATATAGAAATACCTATCCGGAAATGCGCACATTTTCAATGGGACTAAATGCAACATTTTGATCATGAAAAAAATTAAATACATATTGTGTTTGTTAGTAGTATGTACTTCCTGTGATGATTTTTTGGAGGTAGAACCTGATTTGCAAACATCTATCAATGAGCAGCTTTCTACAAAAAACGGTGTGTTGGATGCATACAACGGAATTTACAGAGATGTAGAAGGCATACTTTCTTCGCGCTTTTCAGTCTATGCAGATGTGCAAGGTGGAAATATTACATTCACACCAAGTACCATCTCGAAAGTGGTAAATGTTCCGTCACAAATAGAAAACAGTTATCCGTTTAACGATCGCTTCCAAGAATCGGATTATGCAGATTATTACGAAGAATTGTATAGCATTATTGCACAAGTAAACTTATTATTAGAACGCTTCAATGAGTTTACTTTTTTTACTACGCAAGAACGCAATCGCCTAGAAGCTGAATTGTTGACACTACGTGCTTTTTCGCATTATCAACTTGCTTTGCATTATGCGCAACACTATGGTTTTACGGCAGATGCTTCGCATTTAGGTGTTGTATATAACACGACTGTTTTAACGGCTGGTGTCGATTTCCCATCACGATCAAGCATGGCAGAAACATACACGAATATTCAAGCGGATTTAAATGCTGCTTTGGCATTATTTAATACTACCCAACTACTTTCTGGCGTACCCTATTCCTATTTTAATGAAATCAATACAAAAGCACTATATGCGCGTATCGCATTGCAAATGAACGATTGGGAACAAGCAAGAGCCATGGCAAATGATGTGATTGCGAATCCAGGAATAACGCTCACTTCTCAAGGCAATTATATAAGTGAATGGGAAAATGATTTGTTACCGATCAATGAAGTCATTTTAGAATTTACTGCACCTGTAAGTTCAGATGGAACGGTTTCATCTTCCGTATCCGCGAATTATCAATACACCAACACTACAAACTACGCAGATTATGTAGCTTCTGAAGATTTAAGAAATCTATTTGAAGCAACAGATATTCGACTCAATCTATTCCAAGAGCAAAGTCTTACAACTTCCGTTAATGGTGCCGAAACACAAGTTGCATATTACTTTACAAAGAAATTTCAAGGAAATACAGGAACACTCTTTATGCGACTTTCTGAAATGTATTTAATTCAAGCAGAAGCCAATGCACGTTTAGGAGATACGGCAGCTGCTTTTGTAGCTTTAAATGCAATTCGAACACGTGCAGGAATTGCTACGGTGAACGATACTAACACTTTATTAGAAGATATTTTTACAGAGCGCAGACGCGAACTGGCATTTGAAGGTTTTTTACTTTTTGATATCGCGCGTTATCAAAAAGATGTAGAACGAAATTTAGGTTGTATCGCCTCGGCAAATTGCAACTTAAGTTATCCATCTAACTTTTTTATATTACCAATTCCAGCATCAAGCGCGGAGTTAAATCAAAACATACAACAAAATGAAGGGTATTAGAAACATACTATTAGTGCTTTCAGGACTTGTTTTTATGACCTGTACTGAAGATGACCAAATTGTATTTGATGCTGCGAATGGACAGTTTGTACGTTTTCATCTGCAAGTAGACAATAACAATCAGGTAATTGAAGCACCAGGAATAGATAATGCTACGCCTGCTGTTTCTAATTATACAAAAGACAATTTTAAAACCTTGAAAATTCCTGTAGCATTGACAGCAACCGAAATTCAAGGAAGTGTTACGGTAGATTTTGCTACGGAAATGACCAACATTCAAAACGTATCTATTGAACCAAGTACTAGTCTAACATTTACCAATACTTCTTTAGTAGATACAATTTTTGTAGACTTTAACGAACGTTGGGATACGGCAATGACACCTGAATTGAAATTTACGCTTACTGCTACAAGTGATGATGCTATCAACTTAGGAATGCCAAATTCGAATGTGCCAAATAATGAACTTACGATTAACTTTGCAGAATTGGATTTCAGTTACCAATTGCAAAGTCCAAACATGGAAGAAATTGTGGGGACGCTTGGAGAAGAAATCACCATTGACATTATTTTTCCTGATGGATATGTGACTTCAGAAATTGAAACATTGGATTTATTGCAAGAAGAAGCTAGCAATTTTGGATATACTTTGACTCAAAATCCATTGACCGATCCTACAAAAATTACATACACGTGTACATTGACAGAAAATGTTGCTGTAGATGAATTACAGTATCAAACACTTTTTAAACTCACAGATATTCCGAATTATACGTTGGTGGGAAGTGATACATTTACCATCACAAAACCGATTGTGATTCCAAGAGATAACAGTGTTAATACAGCAGGGAATTTCTATGATCTAAGCAATCCATTTTACAGAACGTATGGTGAAAATTGGCTCGATGCCAACTCAGATGGCGTGTGTGCATGGTCCACTTTCTTTGCATTTACCTTTCCTGTAGTTGTAGATGCTGATCATCCGAATGCAATTTTATTTGATGACATGGGTACTACGGATCCGTCCGATGATATTTACCATCATGCCTTTAGAATAGGTTTTGATGCGACCTTGCCAAATAGAACCACCAATTCATTCAATTTAAAACGTTGGTTTAACAACGAAGCTACCAACGAATCCAATTCGCCCGGATTTAATATTCCTGAAGCATTAGAGTTTTTTCCAACAAACGGAACCAGTCAAACGGATGGTTTTTTACAGGTCATTGAACAAGATTTATTAATATCAGGAACTAATGGAAATAGCTATGTATTGCGAATTTCGGGTGACGGAACTTATCAGCAAATCGCTGGAGATTTATATGAAATTACCTTAACTTTGCAAGTGCAAAACGATGCGCTATTCGGAGGTACTCAGGTAGCGCAATATAGAATATATAGTAATAATTCCTACACTGATCCTGCTGATTTGAATGAAAGTTGTTTTCCGCCTATTGATTTGTAGTCTCATCGTAACTTTATGTATTGGATTTTCATCTAAAAAGGTTGTGTATGAGGATATTTCGCATTTGCGAGCGGTGTACTCACAGCAAGATACTTCGAAATGGCCAGCACCAACCTTAGACTCTTTGGTAGATCGTGAAACGTTTCAAGACATTGGAATTTTACCAAAAGTGGAATATCCAGCAGACAATCCATATTCAAAAGCTAAAAAAGATTTAGGAAAGTTTCTGTTTTTTGATGGGCGACTTTCCAAAACAGGTCAAATTGCTTGTGCCAGCTGCCATCATCCTGAGTTGGCTTGGACCGATAACATCACACGTTCTTTAGGACACAATCGTCAATCCAATAAGCGCAATTCCATGACAATAAAAAATGTGGCCTTTGCAAAAACCTTATTTTGGGATGGACGTGTTAAGAGTTTGGAAGAACAGGCATCCATGCCAATTCCCGATCCTACAGAAATGAACACTCACATAGATGTTGCTGTAGAAAACATTCAAAAAATTGAAGGATACAAAGAATGGTTTACAAAAGCATTTGGAGATGAGGAAGTTACCGCACAACGTATATTCAAAGCTATTGCTACTTTTGAACGATCTATCGTTAGTAGAAGTAGTAAATTTGATCGTTTTGTAAAAGGAAAAAAGTACTTGTTTACCGATCAAGAAGTAAGAGGAATGCACCTTTTTAGAACCAAAGCACGTTGTATCAATTGTCATAATACACCGTATTTTTCAGACAATCAATTTCACAATGATGGACAAACACTTTTTGGGGCTAGAGATGAAGATTTGGGTCGTTACAATTTTACCAAAAAAATTGAAGATGTCGGGAAATTTAAGACGCCTACGCTACGCGAAATTGGCAAAACGGGACCTTGGATGCATCACGGACATTTTCCTTCACTATTAGATGTAGTTGAGTTTTATAATTTAGGGAATCCTGCACCGATTCAAAAGCGATATCTAGGAACACCAAGAGACAGTTTGCTTCCTGTCACGTCTCCAATACTTCAAAAATTAAATTTAGATACGGAAGAAGTAGACGCACTCATTGCGTTCCTGAATACCTTATCAACCAGAACACAACGTGTGAATCTTGTTAAAATGCCAAAGTAAAATTTTAAAGCAATGTACTTTTAATACTTGTCAACTACTACCATTTTCTTTTCTTAGGTATTTTGGTAGCTATGATAATACTTTGTTATTGATATCAGTATTGAACTTTTAAAATTCAGCCTAAATATGCGTAAAGATATTTTATATCCAATATCATTATGATGTAGTGCGAAGTTATTCTGATTTTGTTGCAGTGTCAATAGTTTTAGGAAGCAATTCATAATGTAATAGTTCATCCACGAATAGACTAATTTGTTTTAAATCTTCCATCAAAAAGTTCGATTTTAGACAAGTTTGGCTATTAAGTAACACTTATAAAAGAAGCTTCTCAATTTCTTGAGAAGCTTCTTTTATCCCAACGATTTTTGCAGAATGAATACAAAAGTGAATTCGATTTGAAAAAGTTAACACTATTTTAGAGTTCAATTTTATGTGTGCTGTAGCGGTCTCTTGAACGCGTCGATTCTAGCTTTTGCGAGAAAGGAATATCATGTACACATGTTGAGTGTTTGTATTTACTGCTTAATTCCTTGTCCTTTAAAAAAGGTGTAACAAAATGTTCCTCCTCCCATTGCTGTTTTATACAAGTCGTTTATTACTTGTTCAAACGATTCTTAATCTATTAGTTTAATTGCAATAGCTTCTTCCTTGACACCTTTGATCATGGCAGTAAAAGTGTTCTTCGTAAAGCCTTCAACCCATTGCGGATTTGAATCATCTACGTAAACCTGTCTCGGTGAAACATTTATCGATTTAAAACCAGAATTTTCCAGAATTGGAAATATTTTTCTACCAATATTAGCATCACCTCCTTTTTGCTTTTGTAAATCTACTTGACATTGAATCGCCTTTGTTGCGTATTCGCTTTCAGGATGAAAATAAGTTGAGCCGTGGTCGCCTTCAATTAAGGTGATAGTGCCATTTTGTTTCAGTTTCGTTTTCAATTTATTGAGCGCTTGCTGTGGATTTGGCAAGTGTTCTAACACAAAACATAAAAAGATATGGTCAAAATATTCGTCTTCAAATGGCAAATCAAATATATCTGCAACCTTAAATTCTACATTTTTAATTACTTTTGACCTTATTAATTCTTGTGCTTCATGTATTGAATCCTCTGAAATATCAACGGAAATAAATTTACAATTAGGATTTTGAGCAGCTACTGTTTTTGTTTGTGCACCAACTCCACATCCTGCTTCAAGTATTGTAGCACCTTCTTCCCAAATAGAATCATGGTGAATTAAGGTTGCGAGAGAGTCAGCTTGGTCGTTTAACCTATTAGCTTCTGTTTTGGAATATCCGTGTACGTATTTATTCATTTTTTCTTTTTTTATGATGCCAATGGTCTCGTATAGCCATTAGTTTTCTTTTTATTTCTGGAAATTCGAGTGCTTCCTGATCAAACTGCGATGAACTTTGATACAAGAATGAATACTCAAGTTGCATACTTCGCTTGGCATTACTCATACAAAATGCAACTAGTTCTTATTTTTTATATTCTAAATAATTTTTTACAAAATATACCCAATCATCCAGTCTGTCATATAATTGCGATGTTGGTGTTAGTGGGATGTAAACATCTGGTGCAATTCCAACGTTATCAATCGGATTTTCTGGTAATCTCCATGAACGTGTAGCCGGCAACCAAAGATGATAATTTCCTGAAGGAGACTCTTTTGGTGTTATGTTAGAATAATCTAAAATTCCAGCTGTATTCTCATTTCCAAAGAGTATAACTTTTGAACTATTCTTCGCAGTCAATAGAAATTGTTCAGCAGAAGAAGCATTCCCACCATTAATTATAACACCTACTTTTTTAGGGTTGTTGTATATAGTGTCTCTTTCAATAGTTACATCACCTTTGTCATAAGGATGTATTATAAATTCACCAATATTTTTCTTCATCTTGTCAACCAAGGCTTTTGACCATTCTTGTCCTCCTTCTTTTATTTGAGCGTTTTTTATTGCATATTCCCTGTCGTTAATTATTCCTTTTGTAGCGTACCATTCAACACCTTTGCTTTCGTATGAATTTGTATATATAAGTTGTGCAAGTTTCTCGTAATAGTCATCTTGCCCTCCACCATTATTTCGTATATCAACAATTAGATTTGGTCTTGTAGTAATTTCATTCCAATACTTTTCTACTAAGTCATTCGCAGTGCTAGAATAGAAACTAGGAGCTCTTACATAAAAAGTACTGTCATTAAGACTCAAAGCAACAGGATACGTATTTGAACTATTTGGGTATTTTGGTATGTATGATAGCAAAAACGCCATATCACCTTTTTTGTCGGATGTCTTTCTTACAAATCTAGTGTCATTGTGTATCTCAAAAACAGCACCGTTTAATAATAAAGATGCTTTTTCTTGACGCGGCTTAAAACCTCTATAATTGCGGTATGTTGTTAACTCAAACTCATTATTGTCTTTGTAAATAGCCTCAAATATGATCTGATTCTTTTCATAACCTGCTACATCTATTGAAATTCCAATATATTTTTCATTGTCTTTTTTTATGACAAAACTTCCTCTAAATCCGAGCCAAATACCTTCAACTGTTTTTGTTTTTTGCACTATTGAATCCAAATTATATTCTGCATACGTTTTTGCATATGTATCTTTTTTGACGTTTTTTGGAGAATTTCGATTATCAGCTACTCGCAAATGATAATCTTTAAACCATGCTGTATAATCATTCAAATAGGTAAAACAAGAATCAGGATGTTTCATTATCTTTTCTCTGATTTCACTTTCTAGAGTTTTCAACGTGTCAATATTCTCCTTAGTTACTTTATCAATATATCCGGGATAATCGTTCTTGATTTTCTGAACAATGAATTCAAAGTCTAATACGCATTTATTTTCTTGTGCTTGACTGAAAATAAATCCAAAAAATAGAATTATTGTTGTTACTAGTTGTTTCATTTATGTGCGTTTATTTTAATAGCCAAAAGCGTATATATAAAGGAATTCCTGTTATTTCCATGATCACCGAACCTCTTTATCTATCAGTAATTCAGTCTTTTTTGATTTGTAAGTTATATCGTAATAAGATATTACATCTGGTCAAATTCATTCTAATCCAATTTGCACTATTTTTTCTTGGCAATGTAGCTGCAGCAAGCAGCAATAAATTCATACGCTTCAGCGATCATAAAACACGTAAGTTTGAGCTAAAAATAGCTTGCAGTATGAGCTTACAATGAAAGTTTTTACAGTGATGGTATAAAAAAAGCAAACTGGAGTTTGCTAAATGAACATATGGTATAGCTATTTAATGCGATCGTTTAACATATGTGTAGCATTGTTTGACACGATAGTTCACAAGTACCACAATAAGTACGAGCAGTAGGACAATCTCCATCATAATCAGTATTTCTAGGTCCGCACAAATATTCACTATTGGTACATGTATATTGATCGCTTACGGCATTTACACCACCGTTGGATTGTTGACTAATTTTTGATACGACAGTCTTATGCAGCTTGAGTGTCTTGATGCTCTTTTTTTTCATGGACATGGAGTTTAGGATTTATAGTTAAAGTTAATAATATCCTGTTTCATAAAGAAGAACATAACTGAATTCATCACTTTTTTAAGCCTGATGAAGTTGTTTTGGAAAATTGTAAACTAAATGACGTGAGTTCGATGTAACTTTTTATTTATATTCTAGATTATGAATAATTTACGCTATATGTCAAA
>JBCCLS010000051.1:0-10518 GCA_039026835.1 Bacteroidota bacterium
CTAAAATTACTCAATACTAATGTATATTTTTTATCCATGAAATGCTCAATATTTAGGTTAATGTACATGTTTCATCGATAAATGCACCTATTTATTCGATAAACGGTCGTAAATATTGTCGTTAAATTGCTGAAAATCAATTAACTAACATTTGTTAGTTGCTTTTGACGCATATTTTTACATTTTGATAAGAATTTACATTTGATCCTTACTCAATTGTTATGTTCTTCTTGAAGAATTGACGCACGTTTTTTATTCTTTTGAAGTCTACTTTCTAATTGTACTTTAATTTTTGTTTGTGGGTTAAAAAAGGTATCTGTAGGTTCTACAAGCAATGCGTATCCTTCTTTTAGAGTACTCAAAGTATCTTTTACGATCCAATGTGGAGTGAATTCTTCTTTTGAATAGGTTACATATCCTTTGGCAGGATCGGCCAACCAAACAGAATCTTTGTCCATTTTATATACTACTAAAAAATGATGTCCGTCCCAATGCAGCATAGCTGGATACGGAACCTCATCAAGTAAGGTTTGATAATCAATTTTTACGGCAATATTGTGCAATCCAATCATGCTGGCGGCATCTGCAATGTCGCCCATAGACGTTCCTGTATACGGATGCATCTCAGAAATCAATGCCAACGTTTCAAAACTGTAATCACTGCCAAAAAAATCACTCATCATTTTTAAACATGCCGGACCACATTCGCCAGGTGTTTTTTGTAAATACAGTGGAAAGGGTTTTGCTTCTTTTACTGTTTTTCCGCAGGAAACTAATAAAAGAAGAAAACATACTAATGTTGGTAAATATCGCATAGAATTATCCTCTGAACAGGAAGAAATCATCTTTCATTTCTTCAATTTCTGTGTCTTTATTTGTAATGATGTAATCAATGGCTTTTTCGGTGAAACTCGCGCCTTTTTCAGTCAAAGATATGATTTGATCCGTTACTGTAATCATATTATTTTTCTGTGCCAAATCCACAATAGATTGTGAACGCAATCGTTGCCAATTAATATGTTCGTTTAAGTGCTTTACATGACGCTCGCTTTCTTCCGTATGGTTTCGAATGTGTAGCAAAAACACCAATAACATGATTTCCGTTTTTTGCTGTCGTACTTTGTAATATCCGTAAATCAAACCGCGTTTTGGCAATATGTAAATGAGAATGGCAGTCAACACAAGTGCTATGATGCCAACATAGACATAGTCTAACCAAACAAATTGCGACAACACAGTTTGTACTTTTTCGCCTAATAACAAGCGTTCAAAACGTTGATCATTCACAAATAATAATTCATAATATTCGTAAAAAATAAAACCAATTCCCGCGACAATACTCACCAAAATTGAAGTAATAATTGGTTCGTAGACTAACAAAAATAATACGGCCAAAACAGTTGTCATCGAACCAGATATGGAAGCATCTAATACATGTGCCAGCCAAAATCCTGCAATAGATGCTACAACGCCAAAGAGGCAGGAAAGCAACAACATTTTCTTTAAATCTTTGGTGAATAAATAGGCAGTTGCCGCAGGTGCAATCATTAAGGCGACGACAAGTATGGGACCAACAGCATCAAAAGCGCCTACAATGGTAATGGACGAAACCGTCATTAAACCATAATGCATGACCACAGGTGAAAATCCGAGTGCTGCTGCCAAACCTGCATCAAACGTACTTACTTTTAATTCCTTAAAAAAAGCAAATAATAATATCAGCGTAACTAAAAGAATGATGCCAATTACCCAAATTGCTTTAGGTCCTAGATTGATACACGAATCGGCAATGCCTTCCTGACAATTGATCAAGAGTGGATCAAAAGGTGCGAGACTTAAATCGCCCACCATGACAGAATCAATATCTAAATGTACATCATTGGCATTTTTGGAGATGAGAATAACGCCAATACTAAACAACGAAGGAAATACCAATCCGATAGCTGTATCTTCCTTTACCAATCCTGTTTTTTGAATGAATTCGACCAAAATTACAGTAACAACTCCTGCCAAAGCTGCCAAGAAAATGAGCAAAGGCGAAGACGTATCTTCCACAATAAAAAAACCAATAACAATACCCAATAAGATGGAATGACTAATAGCATCACTGATCAACGACATACGACGCAACACCAAAAATGTTCCTGGAATGGCACAAGCAATCGCCACCAACGTCACAATAATTTGTATGGTGATTTGCGCACTATTCATGGAAATCATTTGTTTGTTGATTGTACAAATTGGCAGCTGTGGTATAGCCTTTTTGGGTCATTGACCATTGTTGTCCGTTGATTTGCACATAATTCAAATCTACCAGTTTTTGCAACGAACGTCTGGAAAATCCTTGAAAATCATTTAATATTTTTATCGTATGTGGATGCGAAATATTTTCGTGTGTTTTGGCAATGTCATACATAAATGCCAAGGTTTTCTGCATCTTGATATTATTTCTGTTTTTTCGCAAGCGAATTTCTCTGAATAACAAGCCTCTTTTGGGTGAAAAGATAAACGAAAGGAATACAATTCCTGCCGCCACTAAAACGATGACAGGTCCTGTAGAAAGGTTTCCGACAACCGTGCTAATTCCAGTTCCAAAAACACCTGCAAATGCTCCAAATAGTGCCGCAATGACGACCATTTTTTCCAGACTATTGGTCCACTGACGTGCTGCAGCTGCTGGCGCTAATAACATGGCACTCATTAAAATAACACCGACTGTTTGCAATCCTAACACAATAGTGATGACAATGAATGTTGTAATCAAAATGTCTATAAAACGTGTATTAAAACCGAGCGTTTTGGTATAATCTTCATCAAATAATAGAATTTTAAATTCTTTCCAAAAAACAAGTAAAATCAACAAGGCGATTCCTGCTACAATAGCGATAAGCCACACATCTTTTGCTAACAATGTGGCAGCTTGCCCAAACAAATACGTGTCCAATCCAGCTTGACTGGCATTCGGCTGTTTTTGAATAAACGTTAAAAGTAACATTCCAAATCCAAAAAATAAAGACAACGTTAAACCTAATGCGGTATCAGATTTTAGATGTGTTTTTTTGGTGATACTTCGAATCCAAAATGTTCCAATCAGTCCGCTGATGAGCGCTCCCAATAGAAAGAGATTGCTGTCTTTGACTCCTGTGATCAAAAATGCAATGGCAATTCCCGGCAAGGCTGCATGTGAAATGGCATCGCCCAACAAACTTTGTTTTCGCAATACAGCAAAACTTCCCAACATGCCACAAATAGCTCCTAAAATAGCCGTTCCCAACATGACGATGCGCGCTGTGTAATTAGAGAAAATAAGTTCTATGTATCCTTGAATGTCTATGACTAGATTTTTTTGAGTTGTTTTTTGAATTTTTTCCCATCAAATGTGAGTAATACCTTTTTGCCTGTAGGCATGTAAAACCCAATTTCATCGTCCATTTTAAATTCGCTATGCGTGATGGTTTGTGCTTCAAAATCAAAGCTGAGATCAAAATCATAGCGTCTTGGAATTAACAACACGTAGATGGATTCGTTGTTTTCAAAGATTTCTTTTCGTACCAATGTATCACCCGAAAGTTCATAATACATAAGTACTTTATGATGATGTCCGCTTCCGTGTGTTCCAAAACCTTCAAACACATAGCCATTGGCAAACGAATGTATGTCAATTATAATAGCATCACGATACACTTCATTTCCTTCCTGCTCTTCATCATCAACTAATTTTTTGTTTTGTAAAGAAAATACCTGTAAGCCGTTGGCAGTTTCGTGTTGAATGCGGGTTTCCAATGTATGCCAACTGCCGCCCAAACGACTGTCCCAACTAAAGGTGCGTATTTTTCTGTCACTCGATCGTTTAATGTCAATATACTTGCGCAATTCTGGAAATCTGTAACTCCAACTTTCTTTTTTTCTGAGCAGTGTGGTCAGTTCAGTTTCAAATTGAGCAGCAACTTTACCCATATCCGTTTCTGAATCTGGTGTGCGGAGCATTTTGAGCGTTTCAATTAGTTTTTCTTCTTCAGCTTTCATGTCAATTTGTGCAAAAGCAACAAAAGAAAAGGTCGTGAAAATGAGCAGTAAAATAGAGCGTTTGGTTTTCATCTGTAGTTGTTATTCTTGGACACTTACTTTGTAATTAATTCCGTAAGTTTTGGTTAAATTATCATCGTTGAAAATATCTTTTACGGGACCTGTGGCAATTTTTTTCACATTCAAAAACGTTACCCAATCAAAATATTCAGGAACAGTTTGCAAATCGTGATGTACCACAATAACCGTTTTTCCAGCTTTGCGCAGTTCTTTTAAGATGTTGATAATTGCCTTTTCGGTAGTCGCATCTACACCTTGAAAGGGTTCGTCCATAAAATAGATAGACGCATTTTGCACCAAGGCTCTTGCCAAAAAAATTCGCTGCTGCTGTCCACCTGAAAGTTGACTGATTTGTCTGTTTTTAAAGGGTAACATTCCTACTTTTTCCAAAGCTTCCAATGCTGCTTTTTTCTGTTTTTGCCCAGGACGTTTAATCCAACCCAAACTTCCATAAGTTCCCATCATTACCACATCTAGTGCTGTTGTTGGGAAATCCCAGTCTACACTTCCTTTTTGAGGTACGTATGCCACTAGTGACCGTTGTGCTGCATAGGGTTTTCCAAAAATAGAAACGGTTCCCGCAATGGGCTTCAATATTCCTAAAATTGCTTTGATCAAGGTTGATTTCCCTGCACCATTAGGTCCCACAATACACATCAATACACCTTCAGGAATCGCCAAATCAATATCCCAAAGTACTGGTTTGTAATTGTAGGCAACTGTAAGATCATCCACTGAAATGGCATAGTTTGTTTTCATTTGTTCAGGTGTTGGGTTTTGGGTCGCTGCGCTCTTAGGTTTTTGGTCTTCTTTGAGTTGCGCCTTTGTCTTTTTGCGATTTTTTGTCGTTATGTATATTGCCAAATTCATCCGCTACATTATTTTAAGGCATTTACAATGGTGTTTACATTATAGGTATACATACCAATATACGTTCCTTCTACCGTTCCGGCATCTCCTAAAGCATCGGAATATAGCGTGCCACCAATAGCAACTTCATGTCCGCTAGCTTTTACAGAAGCTTGTAGTGCTTCAATCGTTCGTTTCGGCACAGAACTTTCAACAAAAATGGCTTTTACATTTTTTTCAATAATAAAATCTGCCAGTTTTTGTACATCTTGCACGCCCGCTTCAGTAGCAGTTGATAATCCTTGCAAACCAACTACTTCAAAATTGTACATTTTTCCAAAGTAATTAAAGGCGTCGTGTGCTGTGACTAAAATGCGTTTTTCTACAGGTAACGTTTCTATTTTCGCTGCAATTTCGGTTGCCAATGCATCTAATTTTCCCAAATATGCTTGCCCATTTTTTTGAAAACTTTCTGCATGTTTTGGAGCTATTGTTGTTAGTTCTGCAATTACAAATTGTGTAGCTTGTTTCCAATATTCAATATGAAACCAAATATGCGGATCGTAGCTCGAGGCAAAATATTCTGAGCCAATCAATGCATCTGTGTTGATGGCTGCTGACACTGCAATAGTTTTCTTTTGCTGCGCACGCATTTTGTCAAAAATATCTTCTAGTTTTCCTTCTAGATACAAACCATTATAAATGATAATATCAGCGTCGTATAGTTTTTCAACATCTCCTGCGCTGGCTTTGTACAAATGTGGATCTACGCCGCTTCCCATTAATCCTTTTACTTCTACTACATCACCTGCAATGTTTTGCACCATATCAGTAATCATCGTCGTTGTCGTTACGATTTGAAGCTTTCCGTCTTTTTGTTTCACTTCTGTTTTGCAGCTAATAAAGCTGAGGATAAGAAGTGTTAGCACTATATATTTTTTCATTTTTTTTACTCTTGTCAATTTGTTTTTTGTCGTTTCGAAGAAACATAAACTACTAAACTTATAAACTCATCAACTTTCAAATCATTTCTTAATGTAAATGTTATTCGCGATTTGCTGTGAAATGGTAAACTCTTCTTTTTTGATGCGAATCTTCATGGAATTGTCAAACGGCTCTTTGTCAATCACTTTGATCTTTTTTCCGAGGGCAATGCCTTGCTTGTCTAGATACTTTAAGAATGAAGAAGAAGAATCTTTTACACCTACAATGATGCCTTTTTCGTCTTTGTTGAGCGTAATTAGCAACACATCTGCATGATCAGAAACATTTCCTTCTTTATCAGGAATAGGATCGCCATGCGGATCGCGTTTCGGAAATCCTAAAAATGCATCTAACTGATCAATTAACTTTTCAGATTTTATATGCTCCAATTGCTCGGCAACATCATGCACTTCATCCCATGTAAAATTGAGCTTTTCTACCAAAAATACTTCCCACAAGCGATGTTTTCTAATAATATTGGCCGCCACAAGCTTCCCTTTTTCTGTCAATGCTGCACCTTTGTAGCGCTTGTAGTGTACCAACTCTTTTTCAGATAGTTTCTTAATCATATCAGTCACAGAAGAAGCTTTGGTATTCATTCGTTCTGCAATTGCATTGGTACTTATGCCGCCATCCGTCACCGCTGCAAGATGATACATGGCTTTTAAATAGTTTTCTTCCGAAAGTGTCATCATAATATGTTAATTAACAGTACAAATATACAATTTTTACCGTTACATAATTTATTTTTTAGCTTAGACTAAATATTAATAATATATTTGCAAAAAATTATTGTAATGAATACTAAACTTTGTTTTGTCTTTTTCCTAATTCATTGTGTAAGTTTTTCACAAACTACTGAAATAAAAGGAACTGTAGCTCATAAAAACAATCCAATTCCTTTTGCCAACGTGTATTTAGAAAATACCAATAAAGGCACTATGACAGATGATGAAGGAAACTTTTCGTTACAAGTAGAAAAAGGCGATTATATATTGATTGTACAATCAATCGGTTATAAAACATTCAAAAAGGCAATTACTGTGGGTACTACAATACAATCTATTACTGTCAACTTAGAAGAAGATCCTTTAGGACTTGATCAAGTGGTAGTTTCTGCGACCCGAACTGAATTAAATCGAAGAGAAGCGCCTGTTTTGGTTACGGTAACTAATGCGGAATCTTTGCAAAAAGTACAAGCCTCCACCTTATTTGAGGGATTAAATTTTCAACCAGGATTGCGTACAGAAGTAAACTGTCAAAACTGCGGATTTACACAAATTCGAATCAATGGTTTGGATGGAGCGTATTCACAAATCTTAGTCAACAGTCGTCCTGTATTTGGCTCATTGAACGGAATTTACGGTTTGGAGCAGATTCCTACCAATATGATTGAACAAATTGAAGTCACACGCGGTGGTGGCTCTGCTATTTTTGGTTCGAATGCCATTGCAGGAACCATCAATATTATTACCAAAGATCCTGTGGAAAATCAGTTTCAAGTGGCCTCCAAAATTGGATTGATTGACGGTGAAAGTACAGATGCAGTAACAACATTTAACTCCACATTTGTTTCTGAAGAGTTAGACAAAGGAATTACCTTTTTTGGAATGCATCGCGATCGAGAAGGATATGACAACAATGATGATGGCTTTACAGAAATTACCAAATTGCGCAATCTAAACTTTGGCTTCAAGTCGTTTTATAATTTTGATTTTAGACGAAAATTAACTGTGGAATTTAATACTTCGCACGAATTTCGCCGCGGCGGAGATTTTCTAGACAAATCGCCCATTTTTGCCAACATCGCGGAAGAAATTAGAAGTAATGTGATCGGTGGTGCTTTTACCTTTGATTATTTTTCAGAAGATTATTTACAAAAGTTTTCCGCCTACGGAAATATTCAAAACACGCGTTCTGACAACTATTACGGAACCAGTCAAGATCCGTTTGGGTTTGGTTTGACCAAAGATTTTGTAACAGTTGCCGGTGTACAACATACTGCAAAGATTACCAACATAAAAAGTGGTAGCTTGGGTAGCATCGATTTGACTTCTGGTGTAGAACATCGGTTCAATCGCATTACAGAACGTCGTGAAAATCCACTAATCATTCCCATTACACAAAACACCAGCACACTTGGCATTTTTACACAACTTGACTGGAAAGTTTTAGAAAATTTAAAAATCTTAGCAGGTGCACGAGGCGAATTGTTTACGTCTAATTTGAATGATGAAAACCTTTTTATTGTGAATCCGCGTGTGAGTGTTTTATATAATATTACAGAAACCATTAGTTTCCGAACTGGCTACTCACAAGGTTTTAGAGCGCCTCAGTTTTATTCAGAAGATGTGCATTCAGAAATTATTACGGGAGAAGTGCGTCGTGTGCGTTTGGCAGCAGATTTAAAGGAAGAATTGTCGCATAGTTTTATAGGTTCGTTGGAATATTCGCATCAGCATGACGATTCACAATTAATAGTAACATTGGAAGGTTTTTATACGACTATTAATGATCCGTTTCTGTATGAAGCACGTGGTGAAGTAGACGGTTTGGAAATCAAAGAAAAAATAAACGGTCGTGACAATGCCATTGTAAATGGTGTCAATATTGAAGCGCGCTACAGCCCAAATTCGAAGTTTTTATTTCAACTTGGCGGAACATTTCAGAATGCTTATTTTGAAGCATCGTACGAACCTGAACAAGGAATTGTAACCAACAAAATTACGCGTACGCCTAACATTTACGGAAATATGTTGATCAATTATTCGCCAAATGACAAATGGGATTTTAATGTAAGTGGCGTCTACACAGGACGCATGTTTGTGCCGCACGTAGCTGGATTTATTCCTGAAACTGTATTGGAAGAAACGCCTGGTTTGTTTGAAATTGGCTTCAACGCGAGCAGAACATTTCAAATTTCGGATGATTACGATTTAGAGATTAATGGTGGCGTCAAGAATATATTTAATGCCTATCAAGATGACTTTGATCGAACAATAGACAGAGATCCAAATTATATTTACGGTCCGGCATTACCGCGTACTATTTTTATTGGTTTGCGTTTTGGAAGTGGATTATGATGTTGATTTGTTTTTCGTCTTTTTTACAACGAATACATGAATTATTTTTTGGTTTTACTCAAACGTCAGTTCAAGCGGTCATGAATGAAATGAAGAAAATTGTTTATCGACAGCGCTCAATATAACTTATGGATATTTTGCTTACACTGAGTTTGTCTATGTGTTGATTTGCTATTTTTGTATTTGTTAATTTGTTTTCGTCTTTTTTTACCACGAATACACGAATTATTTTTGTTTTGCTCGTACTGAACTTGTCAAAGTGTACGTTTAAATCATAAACTTATAAACTCCTAACACATACACTACTTTAAAAAAAGTACATTCTATAGTTGTATTTCATAGACTTTGAAACCTCTCAATACTTATATCTCACTACTAACAACCTACACTGTTCTATTCATCAAATATTCACCAAAAGCTTTGAGTAATTGCTTTTCTTTGTCGCCCATATTTAGCGTGTGTAAGGTTGTGAATGCTTTTTCAGTATAGTCTGAAATGGCAGCTTTCATAATGTTTGGGATGTCTGCTTTATTGAAAATAGCTTTTACAGTAGCTACTTTTTCGGCTGCATCTTCTGACTTTTCTGAATACAGGTGCAACAACTTTTCTTTGTCTGCTTCTGTACTATTTTCAAGTGCTTTTAGGTATAAATAAGTTTTCTTATTCTCAATAATATCGCCACCAACTTGCTTTCCAAAGGTTTCAGGATCGCCATAAGCATCTAAGTAATCGTCTTGCAGCTGAAAGGCAACTCCTAAATAGCGACCAAAATTGTAAATTCCTTCCGCATCTTGTTCACTAGATTCCGCTACAATTGCACCCATTTTCATAGCAGCACCGACCAATACAGCAGTTTTATATTCAATCATTTTTAAATATTCAGGAATGGTAACATCGTTTCGATCTTCAAAATCAACGTCGTATTGTTGTCCTTCACACACCTCAATAGCCGTTTTGCTGAATAGCTTTGCCAGCGCTCTAAATGTTTTCCCGTTGTAATTTTCAAACAATTGATATGCTAAAATAAGCATGGCATCACCCGACAAAATTCCCGTATTTAAATCCCACTTTTCATGCACCGTTTTTTTACCTCTTCGCAAAGGTGCTTGATCCATGATATCGTCATGTACTAGTGAAAAATTATGAAAAACCTCTACCGCTAAGGCAGCATCCAAGGCTTTTTTATAGGAAACTCCAAAAATTTCTGCGGTCATCAACGTCAATACAGGACGCAAGCGTTTTCCCCCAAGTTGAAGAATGTACACAATAGGCTCGTAGAGATTTTTAGGTTCTGCTAATACCACTTTTTCCTCTAAATATTCAATAAATGTCTCTCTGTATTGAGCAATATGTATCATGTATGCGAAAATTTTAACAAAAATACCATATTTCCTTTTTATGCAAATTAAAATCAATTGTTAAATAATTGTAAAAACCTGGGAAACTTTTTTTGTTTTCAAAGTTTCCGTTATACATTTGCTCCATATTTATGAAAGAGAAGATAAAAGATACAGCA
>JBCCLS010000052.1:0-10482 GCA_039026835.1 Bacteroidota bacterium
ATACGCTCCAGTTTCATTTAAACAAAACTCTGCAATACCTAAAGAATTAAATTGTGCACTTACAGAAAATGGACATATTGAAGTTTCTTCAATGCAAAAAACTTCTGTGGATGGCATTTTTGCCTGCGGTGATAATAGTTCAATGTTCCGTTCAGTTGCAGCAGCAGTTTACAGTGGGAATATTGCAGGAGCCATAATTAATAATGAACTTACTCAAGAACATTTTTAATTAAATTGTAGAATAAAAATAAAAATACGAACTGCAACAAACGATACACATCTTTAGAAAATTAAGTTATACGAGTTCCTCTTAATTTGTATTTTTGCCGTATGATGCAAAACATCCGTGTAGCCGTTGACGCCGTCGTATTTGGGTATAAAGACCATCAATTGAACGTGCTTTTAATTAAACGAAAAGTAAAACCTTTTCAAGGTTCATGGGCATTGCCTGGTGGACTGGTCTTGGAAAATGAAAGCTTAGAAACCGCTGTAGAACGCGAATTACAAGAAGAAACCAACGTAACAATTGATTATTTAGAGCAGTTATATTCATTTGGAAAACCAGGGCGCGATCCGAGAAACCGTGTCATTTCTGTTGCCTATTTTGCTTTAGTAAAACCGTCGCATCACACCATAAAAGCAGATACAGACGCGCAAGATGTTGCTTGGTTTCCTATCAATGAATTGCCCGAACTTGCGTTTGATCATCATATCATTTTAGACAAAGCCAAAACACGATTGCGCAATAAACTTACCTACGAACCCATTGGTTTTGACTTGCTTTCCAACAAATTTTTATTTTCCGATTTGGAAAAACTCTACATGACGATCTTAGAGAAAAAAATTGATCGCAGAAATTTTCGCAAAAAGATTCTAAGTTTTGATATTCTAGAAGAACTTGACGAAAAAGTCTCGGAAGGACGCGGAAGACCTGCTAATTTGTTCAAATTCAACAAAAAACAATACTTCAAACTCAAAAAAGAAGGTTTCTTATTTGACATAAAATAATTTGGGCGTGCCCGCAAACGGTCAGGCTATCGGCAGTCGCTTTTTGTGCGTCATGCTGAACTTGATTCAGTATCTCACTAAAGAGCTCCAACAATGCCTCTATCCTTCACGCGAATAAAGTACATCTTTTCACAAACCATATAGCTTCACAATAGCTTCCTTAAAAAGACTATTGGACAATAATTGTTGCTTCACTTGCTTTTCAAATATAGTTGTCAACTCTTTACTACCAACTTTATTCCGTGTAGGTCCATGAAAAACAATTTCAGGATATGATAATTTAAAAACACCAATAGGATTTCTAAATTCATGAAATATAGCTCCACGGAAATCTTCTCCAATAATTTTACGAATTGCACTTTGCAAACCCTTTAAAAAGCCTTCTGTATGCGTTCCATTCAGTATTACAAAATCAGCTCTTGGTAAAGTAATTGTAGAAAATTTTTCTTTTCCATCAGTAATAGAAAATTGTATTTCAGCTTTTAGATCAAGTGAGGTGTCTTCAACAGAAAGCTTGAATGGTTCCATTAAAAGTGCAGCATCGAAACTGTGGGTTTCAAACCAATCTTTCATACCTTTTGACACAAAATTGGCAGCAATCTTTTCATTTTCATAAACAATAATTTCTTTTTCAGGATATAAAAAAGAATAGCGTTTAAAGAAATTTAAAAGTAAATATTTCGATAGTTTTTTACTTCGTAAAATGGTAGTATCAAATGTAAAGGCAATCAACAATTCATCTGATTTTGGCACTTCACTTTCAGCGATTAGTTGTCCGTTTTCAAATAAAAGTTCCTTTCCATTTGATCGTACATTATATTTTTCTGATAAAGCTGGAAGTATAAAGAGTTCAAAATTTGTACTGTTGGTATTCTCAGTCAACAATTCTAAATTTAATGAGTTATTTATTTCTATCTGAAAAGAATCATTTTCCAAATACCTAAAAATAGCTTTTGTCCAATGCGTATGGTTTGTTATAAATTCAAACAGATATTGAATAATTTGTAAATTACCTCTTTCATCAACTCGACCTATGTACATTCCTGGTCGTTTTCTGATATGTTCAACTGGATTTTTTACAGGTTCAATATCCCTAATCGAATATTTCTTTTCTATACTCATACAGGCTTTTTTTAAAAGATTATAAGGTACAAATAAAGACTGCTTTTTTCAATATTTCAATCATTTAATTCTTCAATACAGCATTAAATTAACGTAAAAAATACACAAAATAATTTGTACAACAAAAAAAGCAGTTTATATTTGCGTATAAATAACGCTAATATGAACTATTTACATTTGGATTCAAATTTCACACCTTTTGGAACATCTATTGATTTTGAAACGTTTACCTTTTCAGGAGGCGAACCACATATCAAAATTAAAGAATCTGTGAAAGGAGCTGTAACCATTACACAACGCATTCAGTCGTTCAATGATGTGGGATTGATTCTGTTAGCAACCGATGCATTGCGCAGAATGCATGTCAAAGAAATTCAACTTTTCATTCCATACTTTCCTGCCGCACGTCAAGATCGTGTTATGATTCCTGGCGAACCTTTAAGTGTAAAGGTATATGCCGAAATTATCAACAGTCAACAGTATGAAAAAGTGACCGTTTTTGATCCGCATTCGGAAGTGACGCCAGCCATATTGAATAATGTAGCAGTCATCCATAATCACCAATTTGTACAGCGTTGTTTGGAAACCATAAAAGATGATATCATCCTTATTGCTCCCGATGGCGGCGCACTCAAAAAAATATACAAATTATCAGCGTATTTAGGAGGAATTGATATCGTAGAATGTTCTAAAAAACGGGATATACAAACAGGTGAACTATCGGGCTTCACAGTGTATGCAGATGATTTAAAAGGTAAAACTGCAGTAGTTGTCGATGACATTTGTGATGGTGGTGGCACCTTCTTAGGTTTGGGAAAAGCATTGCAAGAAAAAAATGCAGGAGCGTTACATTTAATCGTAAGTCACGGAATCTTTAGCAAAGGTTTTGAAGCATTAGAAAATATCTATACAACCATTTTCACCACAAACTCATTTAGAGATGTGAATTCAGCAAATGTAGTGCAGGTGAAGTTATGAGTTATGAGTGTGGAGTTATAAGTTAACATTTGTGCATTCGTGGTAAAAAAGAAAAAGGAAAATGAAATACACAGTACAAAATATACAATATCAATTCAACTCAAAACAACAGTTGAAATTTCTCTTTTTTTGGGGACATGTGCCCGCAAAAGACGGAAAGATCACGAAAAGTTGTTTCAGTCAGTGGTGGGAAGATGAATTTACCGTAAACCATCAAGTGTACAAAACTGCAGAACATTGGATGATGGCAGCAAAAGCACAACTTTTCAAAGATGTAGCAACACGAAATAAAATTCTAAAAGCAGCGCATCTGCATGAGGCAAAACAATTGGGAAGAAAAGTAAAAAACTTTGATCCTAAGATTTGGAATCAACATAAGTTTGACATTGTTGTAGAAGGAAATTATCATAAATTTTCACAACAAAAACACTTACAACAATTTCTATTACAAACAACGGATAGGATTTTGGTAGAAGCCAGTCCAAAAGATAAAATTTGGGGAATTGGCGTGAGTGAAAACGATGAAAATGTACACAATCCCAATTGTTGGCGAGGACAAAATTTACTAGGTTTCGCCTTAATGGAAGTTCGCGATCGATTACAAAAAGAAACAAAAGTCTAGAGACGAGCATCGAGACAATTTAAAACGAAAAAAATGAAACTCACAATACACGGATACTCAACAGCATTGTATGCAACTTGGTATTTTATTGAAGAATTAGGAATTTTACTAGATGCAGGCGACGGTGTATGTGCACATTTGTTAGGCAAAGCCGGCAAAATAAAACATGCATTTATTTCACACGCCGATAGAGATCATTTGACAGGATTACTACAGTTCAATCAACTCAATGCCAAGCTAAAACCTACTGTTTATTATCCAAAAGATTCAGGATCTTTTCGATTTTTAGAAGACTTTTTTAACAAATTTGATGGGCACAGCAAAGGCACAAATTGGCAAGCCATTGAAGACAAATCAAAGATTGCCATCAAAAAGTCAATGTATGTGGAAGCGCTGGAAAATGGACACATTGTACAACCAGGATTGTTAAAAAGTCTAAGTTTTAAAGTAGTTGAAACCAAACAAAAACTGAAACCTGAATTTGTCAATTTACACAAAGATGAATTAATCAAACTCAAGCAAACACATGGTGATGATTTTTTGACCAATGAATTCAAACGCACTATTTTGTCGTACTCAGCAGATTCACCTGTGGAAGACTATCAACGATATGAAAACAGTGAAATCTTAATTCATGAAGCGACCTTCTTAACCAAAGAAGAAACCAATACCAAGTCTTGGAAAAACAAGCACAGTTCGCTTGAAGAAGTCTTGGAAATGGTAGCCAATAGTAACATACAAAAAGTAATACTCGGGCACTTTTCATCACGATATTATCAACATGAAATTGATGCCGCTATAAAAAAATACATACAGCACTACAACATTACAATTCCCGTATACCGAATTCCAGTTGGAAACGCTGTTAAAAATATTCTGGAGCACGCTCCAATCAATTAATATGAAAAAATCAACAAGAAAACTAAAAGCAATAGAAACCTTAGAAATCCACAAAACTGGATACTATCTGTTTCAAGATACAACCATACACATCAAAGCAGCGCATGCAAATTCGGTTGAAAATGCAGCCTATTACACCAGTGAAGCATTGGATGAAGTTTTGATAAATGCCCAACTAGAGAATACATATGAAACACAATATGAAGTAACACATGAAACCTCTTTACATGCAATTTTACGCTTACAAGAAGAAGAAAATATAATGTGTTTAAACTTTGCTTCTGCAAAAAATCCTGGCGGTGGATTCCTCAATGGCGCCTTGGCACAGGAAGAAAGCTTGGCAGTAGCTTCTAGCTTATATGCTAGTCAAATGGAAAATTTTGAATTCTATGAACAACATAGAAATATGAAATCTTGTGTGTATACAGACAGCATGATTTACAGTCCGAAAGTGCCTTTTTTCAGAAATGACAAAGGTGAACTTTTAGAAAATCCAGTGTTATGCTCTGTAATCACTTCTGCTGCTGTTAATTATGGTGTGGTAAAACGACGTGAAGCTGGTAAAGCAAAAAAAGTAGATGAACTCATGCGTATACGTATTGAAAAAATGTTGGCATTGGCACTTCTAGAAAAAAATGATACGCTCATTTTAGGTGCTTGGGGCTGTGGTGTTTTTCAAAACGATCCAGTTTTGATTGCACAACTTTTCAAAGATGCGTTGGAAACAAGCTTTAAAAATCAATTTAAAAAAGTGGTATTTGCAATTTATTCTAGAAATGAAAAATTTATCGCTGCTTTCAAAGATCAATTTGAGTCATGAAAACAATCACATATTTAAAAGGCGATGCTACCAATCCGCAAGCAAAAGGAATAAAAATAATTGTTCATATCTGTAATAATTTGGGCGGATGGGGAAAAGGTTTTGTACTGGCAATTTCAAAACGTTGGAAAGCTCCTGAAGAATCCTATAGAATATGGCATCGAAATAGAGCAAAGAATGATTTTGAACTAGGAAATATTCAAACAGTTCAAGTATCAGAATATGTATATGTAATCAACATGATTGCACAACAGGGAATGAAAACAGGAAGTAATGGCGTTCCAATTCGCTACAAAGCTGTTGAACAATGCTTGGAAAAAGCAGCCAAAAAAGCAATAGAATTAAACGCTAGCGTTCACATGCCAAGAATTGGCTGTGGTTTAGCTGGCGGAACTTGGAATAAAATTGAACCAATCATTGAAAAAACACTATTAATAAAAGACATAAATACGTATGTCTATGATTTTAAAAAATTATGAACATACACGTCATAAAAGCTGATATCACCACATTAAAAGTAGACGCCATTGTCAATGCTGCCAACTCCTCATTATTAGGTGGTGGCGGTGTTGATGGGGCGATTCATAGAAAAGGTGGACCTGAAATATTGGAAGCTTGTAGAAAAATAAGAGCAACGCATGGAAAATGTAATACAGGTGAAGCCGTCATCACCACAGCAGGAAATCTACTGTCTAGCTATGTAATTCACACAGTAGGTCCTGTATGGAACGCTGGTGGTGCAAACAAAAAGCAACTCTTAGCAAACTGTTACAAAAACAGTTTGGATTTGGCAATTAAGAATACTTTTAGAACCATTGCGTTCCCAAATATTAGCACGGGAATTTATAGCTTTCCCAAACAATTAGCTGCTGAAATTCCCATACAAACGGTTTCAGCACATACAGATAAAAACAACATTGATGCACTCTATTTCTGCTGTTTTGATCAGGAGAATTATGAAATTTATCTGAAATTGATAAAAGATGAAAACTTTATATAGACCAATTGGAGAAAAGGAATTAATTCTGATTGCAAAAAGTGATTTTAAAAAATTTCCGTCACGATTGGAATGGCAACCTATTTTTTATCCAGTATTGAATGAAGAGTATGCGATTGAAATTGCCTCTAAATGGAATACAAAAGATGAATTTGGCAACTATCTAGGTTTTGTTACTGAATTTAAAATAACAGATGAAGAATTTGATACATATGAAATTCAAAATGTTGGAGCGATTCACCATAATGAATTATGGGTTCCTGCCAACAAGTTAGCGGATTTTAATAAGGCTATTTTAGGAAAAATAAAGGTTACAAAAGTATTTATTGGGGATAAATTTAAGAGTCCAATGGATAATATCATCTCAGAGATCATTGAAAAATTACAAGATCATGAAATCAACGAAAAGAACTAAAAATATAAGCAAATTTCTAAGTTATGTCCTGCGACACCATCCAGACAAACTTGGAATCTCACTCGATACTAATGGTTGGACTTCAGTCGCCATATTACTAGAAAAAATAAACGTGGGCGAATATACACTCTCTATGGAAGAATTGGAAGAAGTTGTCGCCACAAACACTAAAAAACGTTTTGCTTTTAACGAAGACAAAACCAAAATTAGAGCGAATCAAGGACACTCAGTCAATGTAGATTTGGCATTGAAATCCAAAGTGCCGCCGAATTATTTATATCACGGAACAGTTGAAAAATTTTTACCATCAATTCGGGAAAAAGGACTCATCAAAGGCAGTCGACATCATGTGCATTTGAGTGTAGATACGGAAACAGCCGTCAAAGTAGGCAGCAGACGAGGACAGCCCATAGTGCTTACTGTAAAAAGTGGTGAAATGCACGCACAAGGATACACATTTTATCAATCAGAAAATGATGTTTGGTTGACAGAAGCTGTGCCATCAACATTTATAGAAGTAAAAGAATGATATCATTTTTCAAAAGAAACCATAAACATGAAAAAACTAGAAGATCATATATATGTTGTTGACAACTTTCTATCACATGCCGAATGTGATCGGTTAATTGCCAAAAGCGAACAAATGGGATATGAAGAAGCGAAGGTAAATATGCATGGAAAACAAGTCTTAATGACCATGGTTCGCAATAATTTACGAGTCCTATTTACAGATGAAGTATATGCGGAAATGTTGTGGGAAAAGATCAAAGATGATGTCCCCAAACAAATTGGCTACAGTTATGCCTTTGGCTTAAATGAAATGCTTCGATTTTACAAATATGAAAAAGGACATCGCTTCAAAATGCACCGAGACGGAAGCTATCAACGAAACGAAACAGAAGCAAGTCAGTACAGCTTTCTCATCTATTTGAACGATGATTTTGAAGGAGGCGAAACGGTATTCAGATCTGGAACGACCATTCGTCCCAAAAAAGGAAGTGCATTGCTGTTTTTACATGGTTTGCGTCATGAAGGCGCTGTGCTAAAAGAAGGAACAAAATATGTGCTTCGCACAGATATTATGTACAAATTCATTCCAAAAAATAAAGAATCCTAAAACAAGTACACAAATGCTGAAATACAATGTTATCAATAAATTATCAAATGCAAATTGATGTGTTTTCGCAATTATTTATAGTATTTTAGAAAAAACTTTGATACATGAGAACACTCGCAATAGGAGACATTCACGGAGGATTTAAAGCACTGACACAAGTGCTAGAACGTGCAAACGTCACCACAGACGATACGCTAATTTTTTTAGGCGATTATGTTGATGGATGGAGTGAAACGGCAGAATTAATCGAATTCTTGATACAATTAAACACCAAACAAAAATGTATTTTCATTCGCGGAAATCATGATGTTTGGTGTCATGAATGGTTGCTAGATGGGCATGTCAATGATGTTTGGTATATGCATGGCGGAAAAGAAACTTTGGAGAGTTACCAACGAGTTGATTACAACAAACAACAACACATCACATTCTACGAAAACTTAGAAAACTTCTATATTGACGAACAAAATCGACTGTTTTTACATGCTGGATTTACGTCCATGCACGGAGTACACAAAGAACACTATCACAAAAATTTTTACTTTGACAGAACACTGATTGAATCAGCTTTATTGGCCGAAAAAATAGGTGTTGAAAAATTGAGCAATACGCACTACAATCCAAGACGTTTTCAACATTATAAAGAAATTTATATTGGACATACGCCAACCATCAATTTTAATTGTGATGTGCCGATGAAAGCCTATAAATTATGGAATGTAGATACAGGTGCCGCATTTTGGGGCAAACTTTCTATTTTAGACATTGACACCAAAGAATTTTGGCAAAGCGATCCGCTTCCGGAATTATATCCAAATGAAAAAGGACGTAATAAAATGCGTGTTGTTCGTAGAAAATAATTCAAATTAGATTTCCTGATCTCCTGTAATTTCAACGAATAAATACGCTATTTCCTTGTTCGTGTCAAAAAACAATTTATATTTGCGTATATATAACGCAAAATAATATCTTCATGAATCCATTATTGTTAACCGATGGATATAAGCTTGGACACAGAGCACAATATCCGCAAGGAACTTCCAAAGTCTATTCAAACTGGACACCGCGAAAAAGTAGAATAAAAGGAATCAACAGCGTAGTTTTTTTTGGACTGCAATACTTCATTAAAGAATACCTTATCAAACAATTCAACAAAGAATTCTTTCATCAACCCAAAGCACAAGTCATTGCTGAATACAAAAAGTATGTCGATCACTATTTAGGTGACGATTACAACACATCGCACATAGAAGCGCTGCACGATTTGGGATATTTGCCTATTGAAATCAAAGCAGTACCTGAAGGAACCGAGGTTCCCATCCGTGTTCCTATGTTCACAGTTGTCAATACACTTCCTGAATTTTTCTGGATGACCAATTATCTTGAAACCTTACTCTCCAACATCATTTGGCAACCTTGTACCTCGGCAACTATTGCGAAGCGATACAAAACCATCTTAACCAAATATGCACAAGAAACAGATGCTGAAAATTTAGACTTTATCAATTGGCAAGGACATGATTTTTCAATGCGTGGTATGTCGGGGATTGAATCTTCTGTACTAAGTGGCATGGGTCACGCGTTATCATTTACTGGAAGTGATACGCTGCCCGTAGCTATGAATTTAGAGAAATATTACAACGCCTATGTCTCCAAAGAATTGGTGATAGGAAGTGTCAACGCTACCGAACACAGCGTCATGTGTGCAGGCAGCAAAGAAGACGAAATAGACACCTTTAAACGACTTTTAAAAACCTATCCGAAGGGAATTCTTTCGGTAGTTTCTGATACGTGGGATTTGTGGAAAGTGCTGACGGAATACTTACCATCATTAAAAAAAGAAATTGTAGCGCGCGATGGTAAATTGGTCATTCGTCCTGATTCTGGAAATCCTGTTGACATCATTTGTGGATGCGATCATGAAAATCCAATCATTCGCAAAGGTGTTATTGAATTATTGTGGGATGAATTTGGTGGGACGATCAATTCGCAAGGATACAAAGTGCTCAATCCGAAAATTGGCGCTATTTACGGCGATAGCATTACGATGGACAGAGCAACACAAATTTGTGAACGGTTGAAGAAAAAAGGATTTGCTACCACAAATGTTGTCTTAGGAATTGGAAGTTTTACCTACCAATACAATACGCGCGATACTTTTGGCTTTGCGATGAAAGCTACCTATGTTGAAATCAACGGAAAAGGACAAGCTATTTTTAAAGATCCTATTACCGACGACGGCACCAAAAAATCAGCAAAAGGGTTGATACAACTCTATTCAAAAAACGGAAGATTACACTATAAAGACGAATGTTCGCAGCAAGAGGAACAACAAGGATTGCTGAAAACAGTTTTCAAAGACGGCGTCTTACTCAAAGAACAATCATTACAAGAAATTCGCAAAAAAATATCAAAATCAACACAAGATGTTAATTATGTAAAAACAGCCGATACTGTAGATATTTAGTGGTAAATTCGCTTTTCATTTCAAACATCAACAATG
>JBCCLS010000053.1:0-10451 GCA_039026835.1 Bacteroidota bacterium
TGAATGTTGTACGTCCAATTGTTTTCTTTCAGATATTTTGCCAAATTTTCTAACAGTGGAAAACGGTAATCGTTCGTAGAAATATTAAAAAATTGATAATCATATTCTGCTTGCTGACTTTCTTCAAATATATAATTCGTTAAAAAAGATAAATTGTATGTTGAAACATCCAATCGATCGTAACTGTATACTGTATCAAACACAGAAATGATCTCAGCTTTTCGTGGAAAACGACGCGTACTGTCGTAATAATAGGCAATAAACGTGTTCGTATAACTCTTAATAAACTGTAATAGTTCATCATTCAACATATCTGGACGAATGATAAAAATTTCATCTTGCCTTCCCAATTGTTGTATCGAAGCTTTGATTCGATCGGTAACAAAGGTTTTTTTCAGGTTCTTCCCTAATACTAATTTCGAAAAAAAGTTCTGTGCTTTGTGAAGCGTATTTCTATACTGAAATACAGGATAATCCAAATACAAAATCTCAGCATTCACGCCTTCGTGTTGCTGCAATGCTTTGTGTATATGCGCGGTATAGCCAAATGCATACGGCGCAATAATGAGTATGTTTTTAGTAGATTTCAACAGAAATTACACAATAATTCCCAATCCGTTACAGTGTGGATAGTTATACACACGTTTTCCAGTTGCTTTTGCAATATCAATCACAGCTCGACGTACTTCCGGAAAGCTTTCGGTATCGTGGAAAATGGTACATTCACTGTGTTGTGCTGCCCACAAACCACATTCGTAAGTTTCTTTGTAGTTGTGAACAATATCTACATGCGAAAAGTTGTATTGCTTTGTATCTTCCTTAATCCAATCGCGGTAATCTGACTTGATCAATTCAATGTTTTTGTACTCAGCCAGCGATGCTTTGGTTTCTTCATAATGATCACCTTTGTGATCTGTGTGTTCATCTCCGATAAAAATATCAATTCCTTTCACTTCTTTAAAAAAGTTAGAGAAAACAACGGCAGAATACCCAAATTCTACACCGAACTCAATACAAGCATCACGCCCAATGTCGAAGCGCTCTAAAATATCCTCAATAATCAATTCGAGTCCTGCCCAAGCTGTCACCATTTCTTTGATCTTTTCAGGTTTCGACTTTTTAATCGGCTCGTATGTTTCTATAGGCAATCTTTTGTGCAAAAGATATTTTTTAAATTTTGAACGAAGTCCCATAATTGTAGTTTGTGTTTTCGCAAAAGTATAAAATTCAATATAAAATTGTGTAATTTTACCCAATTACTGAATTTATGCCAGATATTTCCATAGTTATCATCAATTACAACACCGCAAAATACACCTTAGAATGTATCAACTCGGTGATTCAATTTACAAACAAAGCCATCTCGTATGAGATTGTGGTCGTTGATAACAATTCCAAACCTGAAGACTTTGCTCATTTACGCGAAAACTTTCCAAAGCACGCACATATTTCATTGCATAGAAGCGTGATAAATACTGGTTTTGGTGGTGGAAATATGTTTGGTGCGCAATTTACGAACGGAAAATACATTCTATTCCTAAACAACGATGCCATGCTGCTAAATGATTGTTTATCCATCTTACATGCATACATGGAACAACATCCGAAAGTGGGCGTTTGTACAGCACAAAACTATGACGAACATAATAATCATGTCATTTCGTTTGATCATGACAAAGGCATTCGCAAATTGTTATTAGGACGAAGCTTTTTGGAGAAAAACTGGGCAACTCAATTTCCAAAACGCAAAACAGCATACACCGAACCTATCACAGTCAACTTTGTCAATGGTGCCTTCATGTTTTTTCGGCGTGAAGCTTTTGAAGTTGTGGGCGGATTTGACACCAATATTTTTCTCTATTTTGAAGAAATGGATATTTGTTTTCGCTTACGCGCGAATGGTTATACGAGCGTTTTAGTACCTGAAGCAAAAATTATGCATTACCAAGGTGTCAGTACGGGCGTTTCTCAAGCCATTAGCAAAGAAGGTATGATTTCACACTTGTATGTCATTAAAAAGAACTATTCGTATGCGAAATACCTTTTTATTAGAACCTACTTCTGTCTGAGTTTTTTGATAAAACCAAAAAAATGGTTCATGCTATCACTTGTGTGGAAAGGGGCACATCTCTCTAAATCATTAAAACAACAACAGCAAATCCGATTTGAACCATGAAAGAGGAAATTGAAAAAACATTGGAGCAATTACAGTCTGGTAATACCATTTTATATCCTACCGATACCGTTTGGGGATTGGGTTGCGATGCTACAAATCCGGCAGCTGTACAAAAGATTTATGCTTTGAAAAATCGGGAAGAAAGCAAAGCCTTAATTTGTTTGGTAAGCGATACACGTATGTTGGAACGTTTTATAGTAGACATTCCCGAAGTTACCTATGATTTGTTAGAAGCATCTGACAGACCTACAACGATTATCTATGACAATCCTGTGGGAATTGCTAAAAACTTAGTAGCTGCTGATAATACATTGGCCATTCGCATTCCTAATGATGAATTCTGTCAAAAGCTCATTCGCAAATTCAAACGTCCGATTGTCTCTACTTCTGCCAATATCAGTGGACAACCGACACCCAAAAGCTATCAAGAAATTAGTTCTAAAATTATACATGGTGTGGACTATGTAGTTAACTTAAAAGATGCTAAAAAAGCAGCAAAACCTTCTACAATCATTCAATTGCGTTCCAACGGAGAAATCAAAATCATAAGAGCGTAGGTTGGTTGTTTGTAAACCTACTTTTTCATTTTATATTTTGCAGTTTTATATTTTACATTTTTTCTGTTTGATGTTGAATGTTGAATTGTTCTTTGAAACGTAAACTTATAAACTTTTCAACTTCTATTTTTTTACCACGAATTCACGAATATTTTTCTTTGGTAAATTCATAGTTTGAAATACTTCTTGATACATAAAAACACTCAAGGTGGTCTTTTTTGGTATGATACGTCATTGCGAGAAGCGAAGCGACGAAGCAATCCTATTATCGTATAGCATCACCGTTGTTTGAAGTAACAGATTGCCACGACTGAGTCTCGCGATGACGTATCATAGTTTTTTTTAAAATCATTTGCTTTTTTCATAGAAATCGAAATTGAATTTAAACGTTAGTTCGGAGTTTTTTATGTAGCAAAGCAAATATAAAAATGTATCGACAACAGCTAAGAAATACAGTTCATTTATTCGCTGTATGAAGTCTGAGACTTCATACAAAATTCATAGTAACATTTTTCGAAAACATTCGTAAATTTGCAATCCAATTATCATGCTGCATGAATTATAAAGAAGCCTTACAACTCGATATCTTTTCAACCATTTCTAAAGCCGCAACCGAATTACAACTCGAAACCTATGTAATTGGAGGTTTTGTACGCGATTTTCTCTTGCAACGCGGCGATGCAAAAGATATTGATGTCGTAGCGGTAGGAAGCGGTATTGAATTGGCAAAAAAAGTAGCATCACTCCTACCCAACAAACCCAAAGTTCAAGTGTTTAAAAATTATGGAACTGCCATGATTAAAACCAAAGAGATTGAAGTAGAATTTGTTGGTGCTCGAAAAGAAAGCTACGAACGCGGCAGTCGCAATCCGGCAGTAGAAAACGGAACGCTACAAGATGATCAAGATCGTCGTGATTTTTCTATCAATGCCATGGCGCTGAGTTTGAACGAAAAAAACTTCGGAGATTTGCTCGATCCATTCAACGGATTACAAGATTTAGAAGACAAACGTATCGTTACACCTTTGGATCCAGACATTACCTATTCAGACGATCCGTTGCGTATGATGCGTGCCATCCGATTTGCAACACAATTGGAGTTTACCATCGATCCAGTATCGCTCAAAGCCATCACACGAAATTGCGATCGCATCAAAATGATTTCTAAAGAACGCATTGTTGTAGAGCTGAATAAAATTCTCATGAGTCAAAAACCTTCCATTGGGTTTTTACTGTTAGAGCAAACCAAATTATTGCCGTACATTTTACCAGAATTGGTAGCACTAAAAGGAATTGATGAAATTGAAGGACAACGCCATAAAGATAATTTTTATCATACACTCGAAGTAGTAGACAATATTGCGCAAAACACAGACAATCTCTGGCTGCGTTGGGCCGCTTTATTACACGATATTGGAAAGGCACCGACGAAGCGATTCAGTAAAAAAGTAGGTTGGACATTCCACGGACATGAATTTTTAGGTGGAAAAATGGTGTTCCGACTGTTCAAGCGTTTGCGCATGCCACTCAATGAAAAAGTAAAGTTCGTACAAAAAATGGTCACGATGAGTTCGCGCCCTATTGTATTGTCGCAAGATGGAGTTACAGATTCTGCTGTACGACGATTGGTATTTGATGCTGGCGATCATGTAGACGATTTAATGACACTTTGCGAAGCAGACATCACCACAAAAAATCCAAGAAAATTTGAAAAATATCACAACAACTTTAAAATTGTTCGTGAAAAAATTATAGAAGTTGAAGAACGCGATCACATTCGTAACTTTCAACCACCAGTTTCTGGAGAGGAAATTATGCAAACCTTCAATTTGCAACCTTCCCGAGAAATCGGTATCATAAAACACGCCATTAAAGAAGCTATTTTAGAGGGAGAAATTCCGAATGATTACGACGCTGCACGAGCGTATATGCTTGCGAAAGGAAAAGAGTTAGGACTTGAGAAAATATAGAAAGATAGATGAAGAAACGTTTTCACACCATTGCAAAAGTAACTTTAATTTTAGTGTACATTGTCATTGTTGCGGGCGCCGTTGTGCGCATGACTGGAAGCGGAATGGGCTGTCCCGATTGGCCAAAATGTTTTGGGTATTACATTCCACCTACAGAAGAAGCGCAATTACTATGGCAACCCAACCATTTTTATGAAGATGGTATGGTCATTATTGTGGACGAAACATTGCAAGTTGCCAAAGTAGATTTTACCACCAATAGCACATTCAATCCTGAAAACTGGGAAACCTACACCAAACACGATTATGCTATTTTTAACGCTTTTCATACTTGGGTAGAATACATTAACCGTTTGTTTGGCGCCTTGGCAGGCATTGCCACATTGCTACTTTTTATTGGTTCTTGCTGGTATTGGAAAGAGAAAAAACGCATCACACTGTTATCATTTTTTGTCGTTGCAGGCATGGGATTTCAAGCATGGTTGGGAAAAACTGTGGTTGATTCCAACTTGGCACCTTTTAAAATTACCACACACATGCTCATGGCATTATTGATTGTGGCAGCGCTGTTGTACATTGTGCATGTGACCTCAAAAAAAATAAAAGTGCACAAAGACGACACCACATTTACAAAGTTACTCTATGTCGGAATCGGATTAACGGTGATTCAAATTATCTTAGGAACACAAGTACGTCAGTTTGTAGACGAACAGGTACACACTATTGGCGAAACAGATAAATCCCTGTGGCTGGCGAGTCCTGAGTGGGATTTTTACGTGCATCGCACCTTTTCTATTGTGGTTTTATTGGTGAATGTGTGGTTGTTTTATCGTTTTAGAAAACTCGCTTTGGGTTTCAAAAAAATCTATTGGGTACTAGGATTATTAGTGTTAGAAATCCTCTCTGGAGTTTCTATGTATTATATGGATTTCCCGTTTGGCACACAAACCATTCACATTGTATTGGCAACAATCTTATTTGGAGTTCAATTTTATTTAATCTTAGAAGCAAATAAAGCACGAAGCAAAGTAGAAAAGTTTGTAAATTTGCAATCCAATTTTGAAACGGCATGATTTATAGATTTAGAATAATATTAGACGCAACGGAAGATGTTTTTAGAGATATTGAAATTCAGGAAGAGGCTACGTTTGAAGATTTCAGCAATGCCATAACGCAATCCTTTGGATTTGACGGAATGGAAATGGCGTCTTTTTATGTGAGTGATGAGGAATGGAATCAAGGTGAGGAAATTTCACAGTTTGACATGGGCGAAGATACAGGTCGTCTCATGAATGAAACCACGTTGGACGGCGTATTTTCAGAAGATCAAACACGTATGATTTATGTATACGATTTTCTGAATATGTGGACGTTTTTAGTGGAATTGGCTGAAATTGCAGAACCTGTGAACGGAGTTTCGTATCCTAATTTATTGTTCTCGCATGGAATTCTTCCAGACAGTGCACCCGACAAGCAATTTGAAGCAGATTTTGACGTAAGCCCATACGATTATAACGACGATGAAGATTTAGATATCAACGATTATGATAGTTTAAATTTTGACGAAAACTGGAACTAGACTCAGTAGGCAGTTTTCGGCAAGCTCTGCTATCAGTTTTCAGCATAGCTTTCAGTCAGCATCGACTAACAATTAGCAACTAAAAAATTACACCTTATAATGATCAACTTATACAGTGCACAAATCAACGATATTTCTATCCACAAAGTAGGCAACAAAAGTAGAAATGAAAATGTATTTCTATCTACTGAACCTTATCAATTGACGGACGAAATTACACCGTTATTAAAGGAATATTTTTTCAAACCGTTTCGCGACAAAGAAGAAAATTATTTTCAATTTACCAACGAAGTAGATTTAGAATTCAATCAGTTGTATACCATTGTGACAGACATTTTCAACGATCCGTCAAATGTTCACGAAAATTCCAAAAAGATTACGTCCTTATTGTTTGAACAATCACAACATCCACACATAAAAAGTGGTGAAGTGTATGTAGGACATTTTGAAAACGTGGTGATCGACAATGAAAAAGTAGATGCCGTGGGTATTTTCAAATCAGAGATCAAACACGATTTTTTACAATTTGAAGAAAACGGAAGCAATCTTGAAGTGCTATTACAGCAAGGTGTTTCACTCAATAAATTGGATAAAGGTTGTATCATTTTCAACGTTAAAAAAGAAGAAGGATACAAAATTCTTTCGGTAGACAGCAACAAATACGACACTAAATATTGGCTCGATCATTTTTTAGGTGTAGATGCGTTTGCCGATGAGAACTTTTACACCAAAAAATACCTAAAGTTTTGCCAAAACTTCGCCAAAGACGTGGTGTTCCCAGCGGAAGACAAAAAAGAAGAAGTGATGTTTATGAACCGTGCGGTAAATCACTTTGCAAAAAATGACAACTTTGAGGAAACTGAGTTTTTAAATGAAGTCATTGAAAATCCTGATTTAATTCCGGAGTTTAAGCATTACAAAGTAGAAAAAGGACCCAAATACAGCATTGAAGATGTTTCAGAGTTTCCAATTGCCAACAAAGCGGTTTCTTCGGCACGTAAAAGCATCAAAAATACGATTAGTTTGGACACGAATATTCAAATTAAGATGGACTTTATCAATCCAGAATCTGCAGAGAAATTTGTAGAAAAAGGTTGGGATGAAGAAAAGCAGATGTACTACTATTTAGTATATTTTAATAAAGAACAAAAAGCATAAATTTTAGAAGAAGCTGTCTAGAAAAATTTTTAGACAGCTTCTTTGATTGTGCTGAATAGTTTTTGTTCATGGCAGTGAGCCTTGCAAACAATCTGCCAAATTGCATGAAATGCATAATGAGCAATTAGTATAACAAGTAGGTCTTCTTGTTTTAAGAGAACTTTGTCCTCCATATAACTCCTGTCCACTCAAATTTGAAACTGACTCCTTGGTAAGTACAAATTTTTTCAAACTTTTTTTCTTCATGATGTATTGTTTTAATGTTTTTAATAAATAACGTTAGTTCGATATAAGTTTTATTCAAATAGAAATTATGCTCACTTAGAAAATAAAGCACAAATTACTACAATTCAGTTTTTTACTTTCGTTTTAGTTCATATCATTTCTATTTTAGTAGATAGGTATTCATGAATCTGCGATTTCTTTGCTCGCACAAAGAATACTGAATCAAGTTCAGTACAGGCATCAACAAAAGAAAGTGCGCTTTTAGTTCGTGAGTTTCTATTTTAAATTATGGAACTCATGAATCTTTGATTTCCAGAGGTGTTTTTGCTTTTTCTTTTCTAGAGAAAAACCAAAACCGTATGAATTTTTCTAAATTTTTAGTTCACGGTTTTTCTATTTTTCTTTATCGGAGTTCATGAATCTACGATTTCCATGGCTTCAGAAATTTTTAACGAAAAACTCCTACTACACTGCGGAAAAGACAAAGCCACTGTTGTGTTTTTATGTCGAACTCATGTTTAATACAAAGCATTCAGCTATGGTTCTGAAAGCTGTAATACGATAAAGTAGCATATACTGGCAAGTAGAAATATGCAACTTGTCATACGTACAAAGAAGTTGTCTAGAGATAATAAATTTACCAACTGACGCTAGCGCAAGATGTTATTTTCAATAGTCACTTGGACAACTTCATTGTTTAGGATGTGAAATTAATCATCAATGCCGCCACCAGACAAGCATGGTATATTTTCTGCTGCTATAAAACAATCGTCATTTGGTATGGGAATACCACCGCAACTTATACACAAAAATGGATCAATTCCGGAACCACCAGAAATGCCGTTTTGCTCTTTCTTCGTCAATTCTGACACTCCATCAATTTTTAAAATGTTTTTTAACATGATCGTACTAATTTTAAAATTATGCTTACTCTATTGTTAGTAGGTTTTTCAGCATACACCTTTTTTTCGAGTGACTAAATTACATCGAGAAAGGTGTTTTTATGTAGGATTTCAAGTGCGAATTGGTGTGTTTGTACCCTGTGATACGCTTTGGTATCAATAGTATATTTTTTTGAAGAAAAGTGGTGTGTTTTTGAACTACTAACGATTTACATTTTCGTAATTTCTACGCACAAAACGCAATGCTTCGCTCAAAACATCGCCCATAGAAGTTAATTTTTTGAAGTTGATATCTTTGGTAAATTCGAACACATGTTGAGTTAACATGGCAATTTTGTCTTTGGTAGAAAGCGTGTCTTGTTGCATGCAATGCAGTAAATCATTGAGTCGATTTTCAGAACTTAAAATCCGTTTTGCAATCGTAGAACGCTCTTCCGCTTTGTACTGTTCTATGGAGCCTGATTGTAGCTTGTCGCTCACCAATTGCACCATTTTATTGTTTTCTTTAAAAAACTGCGGGAAGTAGACTTTAAATTTCCCTTCAAAACATTGCTGATCAAAATCAATTGCTCTAATTTTATAAATCACATTGTCAAAATCGTGCGTTGGGACGATGACATAATTATAGGAACGCATATCGCCAAGCAAGCGAATCATGCAGCGTTCGTTGAATTTTACAAATTCTTTAGCGATCTGAGATTTTTCAGAAGAAGAACAATTTGGCAACATTTTTTCAATAAAAATATCACCCGGAATTCCCGTAATATGCTCTTCAATCAGTGTGTTTTTATAAACGAGAAAGTTTAGGTTGTTGGGCGATAAAATATGTTCCAATTCCAATCCATAAATTCGAGAAGCATCTGCCGTTTTTATATAGAAATAGGTATAATTATCATTGAGTATGTTTCTAATTTTGATGCGAAACGGTTTCGAATTCCCAAACGTACAATAGTCAATCGTATCTACATTAAGGTACTGAATAATGTCGTCGTTTCCATCAGAATGTAAAATAGAATAGACTTTTTTGAGACTCAAATCAATTTCTTTTCGCTCAAACTCGTTGTAATACGTACGCACCCAAAGTGTGTCATTTCCTTCTGTGTCATACACAATGATAGAACCTTGAAACCGCAATAAATCCTCATAAAATATCGGAATTTTTATGGCGCGTCCATGTGCAGAAAGGTAGCGGCTCAGCAAGGTATTGACAGGAAAAGCAGGTTTCTTTTTTGAGATTTTTGGTTCTTCCATAGAGAAATAGAGTTGCGATTTACTTTGAAATCTAAAAATACGTCATCTTATTGTAAAATCGCACACGAATCTGAGTAGTATCTAAAAAAAACCTCATGTCATACAACATGAGGTTTTACTATTTTTCTATTCTTTTTTAGAAATTACATTCTCCTATTCCAAATATACAAATACAAACTGCAAGATCCATCAAGCAATTCCCTGGTGAAGCAACTCCACCACAAGCTGTACATACTGCTGGATCGACTCCTCCTGTAATTTGTGATTGTTCTTTTTTGTCTAATTCTTTAGCGCCATCAACTTTTAAAATTTTCTTTAACATGGTTATACATTTTTACATTTTGCTTACTCTATTGTTGGTAGGTTTTTCAGCGTACACCTTTTTCATCATAGCAGTAAATATTTGTGTGTTATTGGAGTAATATGACAACAACACAATGATTCAGTACTAAGTATACTCATTTTTGCTATAAAATACATACGTACATTCCATAAATAAGTTATGGTTATGTGAAGCTTTCTACATATTTTGTAACAATTTTTGAAAAGCGTCGTCAAGTATATATCAATCAAAAAAAACTGAATCATATTGGAAACAATCCTTACACTGCAAAACCTGAGTAAAAATTACAA
>JBCCLS010000054.1:0-10283 GCA_039026835.1 Bacteroidota bacterium
GTTGCTTGAAAATGTAAAAACAGCACGTTCTTCTACCAATATAGACATATCTAATGTAGACAGTCGAATGGCAAGAGCAAATGCAGAATTCAAAAAACTTCCGGAAGAAGAGCAGCAGTTGTTCAATATTGAGCGTAGTTATAAAATTAGCGAGGCTTCGTATACCATGTTTTTAGAGAAAAAGAACGAAGCAGGAATTGTAAAAGCAGCCAATGTTTCTGACGTAAAGGTTATTGATAGTGCCAAAGATTTAGGTCAGGCGCCAATTTTACCAAACACACGTAAAAACTATTCTGTCGCATTATTTTTAGGATTGCTATTTCCTTTAGGATTTGTGTTCTTGGTTACGATTTTGGATAAAAATATCAATACACCTGAAGATATTAAAAAGCTATCCAACATTCCAATCTTAGGCATTGTCAGTAGAAGTAGAGCTGAAACAAATTTGGCAGTCTTTGAAAGTCCAAAATCTTCGGTAGCGGAATCTTTCAGGGGAATTCGATCAAGCTTACAATATATCTACAAAGACATTGATAAGGACAAAACGAAGACGATCATGATAACGTCTTCAGTGAGTGGAGAAGGAAAAACATTCTGTTCTATCAACATAGCTTCTGTATTTTCTTTGACAGGAAAAAAGACAATTCTTGTGGGATTGGATTTGCGTAAACCAAAAATCTTTGGTGATTTTGGAATCAATAATGATATTGGAGTTGTAAATCATCTTATCGGGCAAAAAGACCTTGACGAAGTCATTCAGGATTCAAAATATGAAAATTTGGATGTAATTACTTCTGGGCCGATTCCGCCAAATCCATCTGAATTATTGATCAGTCAAAAATTAGATGAGTTCATGGAAGCGCTCAAACAAAGCTACGATTATATCATCTTAGATACGCCGCCATTAGGCTTAGTATCTGACGCATTAGATTTGATGCGCCATGCAGATGCAACAATATATATGGTTCGACAAGATTATTCCAAAAAGGCAATGTTGAACATTATAAACGAAAAATATAAAAAGGAAGAAGTGCAGAATATCAGCTATGTATTCAACGACTATCGCCAAAAAACAAAATATGGATATGGCTACGGTTATGGATATGGCTATGGCTACGGATATGGCTATGGAAGTTATGGCAACGGATATCATGAAAACGAACGCCGATCTTTACTATCACGCCTCAAAAAACCTTTTAAAAGAAAATAAAACAACAAACCCCAAATATGAAATACGTTTGTAGTATTTCAAGAAAAAGCAATTATGACGATATTAGGAATATCTGCATTTTATCATGACTCTGCCGCAGCTATTGTGCAAGATGGCGTTATTGTAGCTGCTGCGCAGGAAGAACGTTTTACACGTAAAAAACACGATCCTGCTTTTCCAACGAATGCAGTGAAATACTGTTTGGAATATACAGGAAAAACGATTGACGATTTGGATGCAGTTGTTTTTTACGACAAACCTTTACTGAAGTTTGAACGTTTACTAGAAACCTATTATGGCTTTTCGCCGAAAGGTGTGGCTTCATTCATTACAGCAATTCCTGTTTGGTTGAAGGAGAAAATGTTCTTAAAAAAGCTCATCAAAGACGAACTAAAGCAGATTGAACCGTTTGACAAGAAAAAATTAAAATTACTGTTCCCAGAACATCATTTATCACATGCGGCAAGTGCCTTTTATCCGTCGCCTTATGAAAAAGCAGCAATCCTAACATTAGATGGTGTAGGCGAGTGGGCAACAGCTTCCATTTGTATTGGAGATGGGAAAGATATTACCATGTTGAAAGAATTGCAATTTCCACATTCTGTGGGATTGTTATATTCTGCATTTACCTATTTCTTAGGATTTAAAGTCAACTCAGGCGAGTACAAACTCATGGGATTGGCGCCGTATGGAAATCCGAATTCAGAACGCGTACAGAAATTCAAAGAAATCATCAAAACCAAACTCATCAAAATTTTTGACGATGGTTCTATTTGGTTAGATCAGCAATACTTTAACTATGCGGTGGGATTGCGCATGGTGTACGATAACAAATGGGAAGAATTATTTGGTTTCCCAAGAAGAACTTCTGAATCAGAATTCGAACAACAACATTCCGATTTAGGATTGGCAATTCAGGAAGTAACGGAAGAAATCATCATCAAACTTGCCAAACACGCCAAAGAAATCACAGGAGCAGATTACTTATGTATGGCTGGCGGAGTCGCGCTTAATTGCGTAGCCAATGGTAAATTACAAAATGAACATATTTTCAAAGAAATTTTCATTCAACCAGCTGCAGGAGATGCTGGAGGTTCGCTAGGCGCAGCACTAACAGCATATTACACGTATTTCGAACAAGAGCGCAAGGTTATAGCAAATGATGCGATGAGCGGTGCGTATTTAGGTCCAGAATTCTCGAATTTGGACATTGAAAAAGTCAACCGTAAATACAACGCAAATGCAACATATTTCTCAGATTTTAATAAATTAACAAAGGAAGTAGCGAAATACATTTCAGAAGGAAACGCCATTGGTTGGATGCAAGGACGCATGGAATTTGGTCCGCGTGCACTTGGTCGACGAAGTATTTTGGGTGATGCGCGAAATCCAGAAATGCAGAAAAAGCTCAATCTAAAAATAAAATACAGAGAATCGTTTCGTCCGTTTGCGCCGTCAGTGTTGTCGGAAGATGTAAACGAGTTTTTTGATTATGATGGAATTTCGCCCTATATGTTATTGGTGCATAAAGTACATCTGAATATCAAACACGAAGTTCCTGCCAATTATCACGAATTGCCTATTCGTGAGAAACTTTATGTGCAACGTTCGTCTTTACCAGCTATCACACATATTGATTTTTCGGGACGAATTCAAACCGTACACAAAGAAACCAACTCAGAATATTGGGAATTGATCAACGAATTCAAGAAAATTACGGGTGTTGGTGTTGTGGTCAATACAAGTTTCAATGTGCGTGGCGAGCCTATTGTGTGTACGCCAGATGATGCGTATCGCTGTTTTATGCGCACAGAAATGGATTATTTGGTTATTGGAAATTATGTGTACAAAAAGTCCGATCAGCCAAGTTGGCAAGATACAGACGACTGGAAAGAAGAATTTTTATTAGATTAGTAACTGTGTGGAAAACCATTAAATATAATCTCATTGTATTATTAGTGCTCATTGTACTGATAGAAATCATTTTGCAGTTTTTTCCGGTGCCGAATCCGTACGAAAGTGTTAAGAAAAACATGTTTATTTATGCAATTGAAAACATGTATATTGAATCACAATTTGATCCAAACCTACAGCTTCAATTTTCTACAGAAGAAGGTTTGTTAGGATTTGAAACCTACAAAGACACTACAAGCTTTACCATTAATAATGTTGGATTTCGCGGTGATGAACTCAAAATGCCAAAACCTAACAATGAATATCGCATTTTCGCCATTGGCGGAAGTTCTACCGAAAGTTTGTATATAGACGATGCGGATGTGTGGACACGCGTATTACAAGAAAATTTAAACCAAAATCAATATCAAAACAAAACGGTAAAAGTTTACAACGCAGGAAAATCAGGTGATAATATTCAAGATCATATTGCGATGTTAGCACACAGAATCATTCACTTGCAGCCTGACGAAGTCATCGTTTTTTGTGGAATCAATGATGTGACGCGTTTGCTATTGGATGACAATCCATTAAAATTTAACATTACAGAAAAAAAGGAAGAATCGGACATTGGATTTGTACAAATGTTGGGTGTTTTTATATATGAGTTCCAAATTCCAAGACGTTTGTATTATGCTTTTAAAACGGAAGAAGATGTACTAGAAACCATCGAAATACAATCAGATTATGCCAAAAAAGTAAAAAAGACACAAGCGCGACCTGTTGAAAATCAATTACCTAGTACCGATTATGGGAATTATGCAAATAAATTAAAATCCTTAATTGGAATATGTCAGGCAAATGATATAAAGCTTATATTTGCTACGCAAGTAGTGACTTGGGATACGGAAGAAGAAGCTTTGCAAAACTGGCATTGGATGACTTCGCGTGGCGGTATTCGTTACAATGCAAAAAAATTACAGCAAAAAGTGGATAGCATTAATGCGATTACCATACAAGAAAGTGCAAAATTTGCAGTTCCGGTGTTCAAAACGGATTCCATTATTCCAAAAACAAGTGCCTACTTATATGACGATTGCCATTTCAATCCTGCGGGAAACAAGAAAATGGGTGATGCGTTAGCTAAATTTTTAAAGACCTTAAATCAAAATCAATAACCTATGGAGTTTTTAAAAGATCTATTCAGATTCTTAAAAGAACGAAAAAAATTCTGGCTTTTGCCGATGATCATTGTATTATTATTGCTAGGAATCATCTTGGTATTAGGCGGCGGATCTGCAATTGCGCCATTCATATATACCTTATTTTAGTATGAAGGAAAGTAATTCAAAAGTCATATTGGTCATGGTAGTTGGCTTTCTGGCAATTGCTACCTATTTATACTGGAGAACCGAGTACACAACTGCAGCCATTGTATTTGCAAGTATCGCCTTAGGTGTAGGCGTGTTATCTTTTTTTATAGAAAGTGCTATTGTGTGGGTTTGGGAAAAATTTGCCTTAGCGTTGGGTTGGATTAACACACGAATCATTTTATCGATAGTTTTCTTCATATTTCTTACGCCTTTTGGTATATTATCGCGACTATTTTCAAAAAATAGCAGTCTACAGCTAAAAAATAATTCCAAAAGCACTTTTGTAGAACGCAATCATACCTACTCAAAAAAAGACTTAGAAAATATCTGGTAAATTCTGAGAAGCCATGAAAGACAAAGTAAAAGATACTGATGAATGGTTATTCATCATCTCGCCTGAAAGTAATTTATTCGATTTAAAACTTAAAGAAATCTGGCGCTATCGCGATCTATTAGTACAATTCGTAGTTCGTGATATTGTTACATTATACAAACAAACCGTTTTAGGACCCATTTGGCATATATTACAACCACTGTTAACCTCTGTTGTGTTCACTATCGTATTCAACGGAATTGCAGATATCAAAACAGGAAATGTGAATTCCTTTTTATTTAACCTAGCGGGAATTACCATTTGGAATTATTTTGCCGAATGCTTAAAAGCGACTTCGGATACCTTTAAAAAGAATGAAAACATTTTTGGAAAAGTATATTTTCCGCGCGTCATTACGCCGCTTTCTATCACGATTTCTAATTTGGTTAAATTCTTTATTCAACTTTGTATTTTTGCAGGATTCTATTGCTTTTTCTACTTTCAGGGAAGTGCCGGAAGCTTGTCAATAGCGATTCTTACGGTTCCCGTAGTCATTGTCACAATGGGCTTATTAGGATTAGGATTTGGAATGATTATCTCTTCGATGGTGACCAAATATCGTGATTTGGTATTCCTCATACAATTCGGAATTCAACTGTTAATGTACATTTCTGCGGTTATGTATCCTATTGCCATTACGGTAGAACGCTTGCCATCTTACATTTCGTGGGTAGTAAACTACAATCCACTGGCACGTGTGGTAGAATCGTTTCGATATATGGTTTTTGCAGAAGGACAATTTTCATTTTTGCACATCGGAATTACTTTCGTATTGGCGGTAATTGTCTTTTTTATCGGATTGGTGATTTTTAATAAAACAGAGCGTAACTTTATTGATACAATATAATGGAGAAAAAGGTAATACTTAGCATAGAAAATGTATCAAAACAATACCGTTTGGGTGTCATGGGCACACGAACTATCAAGCATGATATCAATCGTTGGTGGCACAAAATAAGAGGAAAAGAAGATCCATATTTAAAAATTGGAGAACGAAATAATCGCTCCACTGTTGGGAAATCAAAATATGTTTGGGCATTAAAAAATATAGACTTTCAAGTATACGAAGGTGAAGTGTTAGGAATTATCGGGAAAAATGGTTCTGGGAAATCCACACTTCTCAAAATTCTATCAAAAGTAACAATGCCCACCAAAGGATTGATCAAATCAGGAGGAAGAATTGCTTCCTTACTTGAGGTAGGAACAGGATTTCACCCTGAACTGACAGGAAAAGAAAACATTTTTCTTAACGGAGCTATCTTGGGAATGTCCAAATCAGAAATCGTCTCTAAATTTGATGAAATTGTCGAATTTGCAGGCGTACAACGATACATTGATACACCTGTAAAACGATATTCTTCTGGAATGAAAGTGCGTTTGGCATTTGCTGTAGCCGCACACTTAGAGCCTGAAATTTTAGTCGTAGACGAAGTATTAGCTGTTGGCGATGCTGAATTTCAGAACAAAGCTATCGGTAAAATGAAAGACATTTCAGGTGACGAAGGAAGAACCGTGTTGTTTGTAAGTCACGATATGGATGCCATTCAAAAACTAACCAAACGTGCCGTAGTACTCTCCGATGGCGAAGTATTGTATGTTGGTGAAACTGACAAAGCAGTGCAAACCTATCTGAAAAAAGGATTGGAAAGTGAACCTACCATTTCATGGGATACATTTGAAACGGCGCCCGGAAACGATTTTGGACGCTTAAAAAATGTAACGCTACAAAATGCAGACAACAAAGCTTGTAAGCGTTTCAATGTCACAGAACCGATTCAAATAAGTGTGCGCTATTGGGATTTAAACACAGAATACACCAATACAGCAATGATTCGGATTATCAATGAACGCGGACAATGTTTATTTGCATCGAACGAATTTAGTGCGCCAAATTGGAGTGAAGTGCATTCAGATCACAAAGGTATTGTTACAGCTGTTTGTACCATTCCTGGAAATTATATGGCAGAAGGACAGTTCACTGTGAGTGTAGGTGTTGGAAACTATAATCCGAATATGACACATGTATTAGAAGAAAATTTACTAGCTTTCGAAGTATATGACAATACAATGGGCGAAGGTGTACGCGGAAAAGCCTCCGGTTCTTGGCCAGGCATGGTACGCCCAATGTTAGCTTGGCATGTTGAAAAAACAGCGTTGGATTAATTCACAATAAAAACACGTGGAAAAACAAACCTACATCATAGCAGAAATTGCACAAGCACACGACGGAAGTCTGGGAATGGCACATGCGTATATTGATGCAGTAGCGAAAACAGGCGCTAATGCAATCAAATTTCAAACACATATTGCAGCGGCAGAAAGTAGTATTCACGAGCCTTTTCGCGTAAAATTCTCAAAGCAAGATGCCACGCGTTACGAATATTGGCAGCGTATGGAATTCTCACTCGAACAATGGAAAGAACTCAAAGCGCATTGTGATGAAGTCGGATTGGATTTTCTATCGTCTCCATTCAGCAATGCAGCAGTCGATTTGTTGGAAGAAGTTGGGGTAATTCAGTATAAAGTAGGTTCTGGGGAAGTGAATAACTTTCTATTACTTGAAAAAATAGCCAATACTGGAAAACCGATCATCATTTCTTCAGGAATGAGTTCCTTTGCAGAATTGGACGAAACCGTAGCCTTTCTCAAATCAAAAAATTGTGAATTCTCTATTTTGCAGTGTACAACATCATATCCAACAAAACCTAAACAGTTTGGATTAAACGTCATTCAAGAGTTGAAAGAACGCTACCAAGTAAAAATTGGATTCTCTGACCATTCTGCAGGAATCGAAGCGGGAATTGCAGCAGCAACGTTGGGAGCAGAAATCTTGGAATTTCACGTTGTGTTTGATAAAGAAATGTTTGGACCTGATGCAAAATCATCATTGACATTTCCAGAAACAACACAACTTGTAAACGCAATCAGAAACATTGATGCAGCGTTGAATCATCCGATAGCTAAAAAAGACAACTCGCAATACGCGGAACTCAAGCAAATCTTTGAAAAATCTTTAGCGATTAACAAAGACTTGCCCAAAGGACATGTGTTAACTTTTGATGATTTAGAAGCTAAAAAACCCAAAAACTATGGAATTCTAGCCTCAAAATTCCAAGAAGTCATCGGGAAAAAGTTGGTAAAGGATATGAAGCAATGGGATTTTTTGAATGAAGAAGATATCATGTAATTATGATTGAAAAGGAAAACGTACTTATAATTGGAATTAATAGTTTTCTAGGGGAATCGCTAGCAACGCAGTTGTACGAAAGTAATATGCATATTATTGGAGTGTATCACAAAAACACTTCAAATATTAAAGACTACGTGGAGCGCGTTCATGTAAGTGAGCTTTCGCAATTGACTCAAAAAAAAATCAAAACGATTTATTTTGTCAGTGCATATATCTCTTCAAACGATGAAGACGCAACTCTTTTGCAAACAGTCAATGTTGCACTACCTGCACAAGTTTCTACATTATTTCCTAAGACAAAAATAGTATTTGCTTCTACAGTTTCTGTGTATGGATTGCCAGAAAAATCACCTATAACAGAACGGACAGAAACAGTGCCATTAAACATATATGGGCATTCTAAATTAGCAGGAGAACACATTATTTCGAATCATGCGTTGTATGCCATCGTTCGAATTTCTTCTATCTTTGGTGAAGGAATGAAAAAGAATACATTTATTCCAAAAATTATTGAAAAAGCACTAGAGGAAAGGCAAATTGTACTATTTGGTGATGGAAGTCGAATGCAAAATTATATTCATGTAGCTGATGTAGCTAAATATATGATACTAGCTGCGGCACATCAAGATAATGCATTGTTTTTAGCCACAAGTGTTAGCTCGTGTAGTAATTTGGAAGTTGCAGCGATCATAGCCGAAGCCACGAATGCAACCATACAGTTTGAAGGGAATGATGATTCGCCTTCTTTTGAATATGACAATTTTGAAACCAGAAATCAATTAAAATATCATCATAAAGATCAAATAAAAAAAGAATTAACAGCACTCATACAATGCTACAAAAAACAGTATTAGTCACAGGAATAGGAGGGAATGTTGGTCAGGGTATCATTCGTAACATACGCGCATTAAAGTTGCCAATTACCATCATAGGTACCAATGTAGAAGCATTTTCCGCAGGGAATCATCTCTGTGATATATGTTATAATGTAGCCTATGCGTATGATGAAACGTATATTGAAGAAATTGTTGAAATTGTAAAAACAAATCATATAGATTTGATTATTCCTTCGACAGATTATGAAATCTATTACTTAGCCAAGTATATACAAGAAATTCCGTGTAAAATTGCAGCTTCTCATTTTGATACTACTGCCATCTATTTAGATAAATACTTGACGGCTTTGCATCATGAGAAGCACAATATTCCATTTGCGACAACAGTATTGCCTTCTCAGTTTAAAGGAGAATTTAAAGATTTCATTGTAAAACCTAGAAAAGGTAGAGGATCAAGAGGTTTGCATATCAATCCTGATACTTATGATCATTTCAATGATGAAGAATACTTGGTACAAGAATTACATAAAGGAAAAGAAATCACAACAGCTTTTTATGTAACTCAACATAATGAATTGTTGGGAAGTATTACTTTTGATCGTGTATTGGAAAATGGAGCCACCACACATTGTAAAGTGGTTGATACGTATGATGCACGTATGAATGAAATACTGCTTCAAATTATTGCCAATGGACAGATTAAAGGAGCCGCAAATATTCAATCTATTGTTGATGATTCTGGGGCAATTCATCCTTTTGAAATCAACTGTAGAATCTCCGGAACAAATTCTATCCGTGCAAATTTTGGTTTTGAAGATGTAAAATATACGCTACAAGAATTGTTGTTTAATGAAGTGCCACAAAAGCCTGTTATCAGCAAAGGGATGGCTACCCGAATTTTAATGGATGTAATTTATCCTGATAGCAATGATTTTTCTGAAAAAATTAATAAATCTGTAACACATTATATCTACTAATGAAAACACAGAAATATGTTCTTTTTGATGCTGCCAATACATTAATTCATAAACCTACATTGTGGATAAAATATATTGATGTACTCCATGAGCATGGAATAAAAGTGAGTTTAGAAACACTTAAAAAAAACCACAAATTACTCAGCGAAGTGATCAAATTCCCTGATGTAACCTCAAGGGAATTCTATCATCAGTTCAATGCCGAAATTATATATAGTTTGGGAGCCATTCCAACAAAAACTGTGTTAGAATCCATATTCGAATCTTGTAAATACTTGCCTTGGGAAACATTTCCAGACACACAATATCTTGAACAACTAAAATGTCCTATCGGAGTAGCATCAAACTTCAATACAAGTTTACGAGACTTATTAGCTAAATTATTTCCGAATTTGACATTTAATCATATCTTTATCTCAGAAGAAGAAAGA